>DYRK01000824.1 GCA_020718785.1 Desulfatirhabdium butyrativorans
CTAGAACCCAGTCCCCCAGCCCCCAGTTTTCAATGCGTCGGCGTTTCAGCAAGGTTCCGAAAGATATACAAAGCTTCGGGCAGACCGATTTTGCCGTCTCCGTTGACATCTGCTTTCAAAGATACGAACTGCGAGTCATTTGTGCAGACCTGCAAAGCCGAGATGATATCTTTCAAGGTGATTTCATCATCGCCGTCCATATCTCCGGGTTTGCCTTCGGATATTGCCTCGACCAAGGCGTACACAGAAAAATGATCGGTGCGGAAAGTGATTTTATTTCCCGAAGTATCGGCAGTAAAGGCATTGATCGGCTGCCAGTTCTGAACCGTTTCCGAAAAATATGCGGGACGGAGATTTGCCTCCTGAACCCCGAGTGCTTTCAGCATATCATCTTTATATACAAAGGTCAGGGTTGCCGGTTTTTCGAATTTCTCGGTGATTTCTTTCCGGCTTTCTTTCTCATAAAGCTTAATGGCATATCCATACACAAGCGTGCGGTCATTGCCTGTGTCCGGAAGCCCTTTTATCCGAGGTTCAATGACAATTTTCACGGTTTTCTTCTGAGTACGAACCCCGTATCCCGGAATATTGATGACAGTGCCATCGGACATAGCATGAAGCCAGCCGTTTGCCACCTGAAATTCATAACTTTCCGTCGGCGGCAAGATTCCTACAGATGCCAGCGTCAAATCAACATCCGTTTCCGTCCCAGAAATATCATGAGAGACATCCGCACTTCGGTAGTAAGCATTCTCGCCAGTCGGTTTATAAGCGTTATAAGCGGCTCTGATTGTCCAGCTATTTCCCTCTGCCGTATCTGCCCGGGCAATTTGCAGACTGTACTCGCCGTTTGCATCCGTGTAACCTTCGGCTCTCTGTCCGTCTCCGCTGTAAGCCGAGATATAGGCATCTTTCACGGGAGTCTTTCCGTCTTCGGCAAAAACTTTTCCTTTCAGAGAAGTATCGGCTTTACGCAAAACCAGCACGACTTCGTCTTCCCTTTCATCTGACGATCTTTTGTTATTATAGGGCCATGTGCTTTGCTCTGCTGCCGCTTTGTAACAATCTTCCTGAGCTTTTCCGGTAAGCCATGCACAATTCTGGGATGTAGTGCCGGTATTGTAAGGCTTTCCCCATCCCCTTTCCGTATCTCTTAGGGTTGAAGCCGATGGATCGTCCATAGGCACGAAAAATTTGAAGCGTCCCTCCGAATCCGTAACCACCTGAGCCTCAAAAACGCTTTTTCCTGTTCTTTTGTCCGAGGGGCTCCGAACCCAGACTTGAATATCCGGAACCGGATTGCCGTCCGGATCCTGTACCTGTCCCTGAATCACTCCGTCTAAATAATTAAGGGTAATATCCTGAGCGACTGTCGTGTCGCCCTCTTTTACTTCCACCGGAATGGGAGTCGGCGAATAAGACATATATTTTTCGCTCTCGATTTCATAGCTCAACATCCATGTTCCCTGTCCGGCAGGTATTTCATAACTTCCGTCTTGGGTGTTGATCTCGCCGTACTGCCAAAAATCGCCGGAAGTCGCAAACACATAACCCGCTACATCGGTTACGGCATTTCCCTTATTGTCTATGAGCTTGCCCTGTATGAGGGTCTGATTTTTCATTACCTGAAAGCTTACAGTCTCCCCCGGGGATACGACTTGTTCGCCGGAATATGTGTAACTGCTTCCCGGTGGCAGATAAAGCCCCACAGACACATCGGCATCGGAAACATTCAGGGTGAAATTCCCATCCGAAACCCATGACTCGCTGACATGGAATATCTCGTCGCCGACCCGGGCATAAGCAACCGCCTCCACCTCACTCAGAACTAAGCCGTTTTCATCCTGAACGACGCCGGTAATGACGCTGCTCGGGTTTATGATTTTTTCCGCATTTTCCAGCACAAAGGGATCCAGCGTGATATCGCTTTCAGCGACTTCGACTTCTTTTGAAAGATCGAGAAAGCGGTCCGGGATAAAAACCGTAATATACCACAATCCCGATGATAATCTGAAGCGATAGAGTCCGAACGCGTCCGTCTGTGTTTGAAACCATTCTTCGGTCTCCGGATTCCAGGCTTCCACGCTGATTTCGGGAATGCCTTTTTCCTGAGAATCCAAGAGGCTGCCCTGTACTGTCGCGCCACGTTTTTTCAGCTTGATATCTCCTGCATCCTCTTCTTTGCCGGTTATGATTTTGACCATCTGTGAAGACGGGGCAGCATAATCAGGATATTTTTCCGAATCTATCCATACCCATATTTCATAGATGCCTTCGGGAAGCGGAAAGGAAAAATTGCCCTTCTCATCCGGATAAACTTCTCTTTCGGCAA
>DYRK01000825.1 GCA_020718785.1 Desulfatirhabdium butyrativorans
CGGAAGAAGAGGTGCTATTATACTCTGCTGTTTCCCGGTCAGGTCTGCCGGATAACCCAACTTGCTACCTATAAACCTTAAAACAGCGGAAAATCGGAGTATTCGCGAAAACTCCTGTTTTTTCACTTCTGATAATTTCAGGTAGTTTGCTATAGGTAGCAAGTTGGGTTACATATCACTGCCAATCCTTCTTTTACAGGAATACGGTATATATATTTTTTTCCTGATACTTTTTCCGAATAACCTATTTCAAGAACTTTTTTCTCCCCGATCCATCTGAAGAATCTGATGACGGATTTCGGATTGTGTCTGTTTAGTTTCTCAATCATTGTTGTCTTATCCGTAATCAGATCGTATCGGAACACATATTCCGGTCCGCGGGCAGTCTTGAAAAACACTCTTCTGCCCGTATCATCCCATACGATGTGAGGCGAGATGGTCAGCTTCTCATCGGTTTTTTCAAAATTCCGGGTGCTAAAAATAACCTTTCTTCTGTCACCGGGCTTTTTCAGATCAAGCAATGTCATATAAACAGATCCCTGTGTCGGAGTGCACCAGTTCAAATATACCAGCCTTTTCTTTTCAGGGCTGATCACATAATCGGACATTCGGAATTCTCTCATATCGAGTTTATCCTCTTTTATATAAGCAATGAGGATCGCACGGCCTGCGCCGAAATAACCTTCCGTGACAAAAGAATCCGTGTCGAGAAAAAAGATTCTGACGATATTGTCCACGAAACCTGCTTTTCCTCTGAAGCTGATATCTTTTCCGGAGAATCTGTTCCGTACCGATATTTCCAGATCGCCCGATTCGATTCGCACATTCACAGTATACTTTACGTTTTCAATCATTCCTGCTCCTTTGTCCTGAGAACACACTCCAAATGATGATATCACCAAAACGATTATAAATGTTGCGCGTAAAGTAAAATGGCCGCCTCTCACAATCATGGTATTTCTATATCTAGCTCTTTTTTTGATCCGTCCTGATTCAGTATAATCTTAATCCTGTCGTCTCCGATTTTCTGAAAGCCGATTATTCTCAGAGACTGTCTGGCTCGCTTCAGGAGCGTTTCGTAATTCGGATCTTTGACATCGTATTTCAGAAGTTTTGAAACATCTATAACGTTCTCTCCTATCCTGACTTTGCTCAAACCATCTGATATATCTGCCGATATAAGCTGATATTCTTCTCTGATCTGATTTACAAACATGATCTTGTTATCATATTCAAGCCAAAGATGTTTCAGATATGTAAGAACATGATTTCTTCTCTTTAAAGAAGGTTCCCACACAAAATAAGTTTGCTCTTTTGCATTTCTTTTTGGAAAAACAGGGAAACCGGCATTTGTGGATGCCGATAAATACTCCGGATCACATATTCTTCTGCTTTTCCCAATGATATTTTTGTATTTTTTCTCAATTCTGTTGTCTCTTGGATCTTTCTCCAAATCATAGACCAGAATCAGACTGCTTTTTGCCTCTGCTGGCGCAAACCTGGGATAGAATTTTTCATATATCAGATATCTCTTCGTATCAGAGAGTTGCGGACGGTAGCATATGATAAAATCTGTCTCTTTTTTGCCCTCAAGATCGATAAGGGTGACTCCGGAAGCAATATTGTTTCCCACATAACCGAAAACAATTAATTGCTTTTCTGATATATCCAGCCTTTCTATGGCCGTCGTCATGTTTTTCATTCTGACGGCGGAAGTCTCCCGAGTTGCCTTTTTATATACATCAAAGACATACTCATCACCGAATTCTGTTTCAGCCTTTTCAAGCCGGATCAATTTTACCTCGAATGCTTCGTTTCCGATCTCCGGCTTGCTGAGACCATATGTTTCATTGTAAAAAACTCCGATAAATATAATTATAACAACAAATAAACTTCCTTTTTTACCTTTCATTCCAACCTCCTTCTTACTCATAAAGTTTGATGGTCATAAAATTGCCCAAATCGTTTACGCCTGTACATCTGCTATCGGTTGTATAGTTATCTAGCTGATCGACAGCTTCCGGCACCAGACTGTTGGGACATCCGGGACACAGATCTGTAACTGTCTTCATACCAATAGTATGGATGTAAATCCGATCGCCGCAATCCAAATCCGGATGATCCGGTCTTCTGGCCACAGTATTATCATTCAATGCAAGTGAGCCGCAAGTAGGTCCGATCATTGTCTGGCGGAAAGTTCTTTGATTTGCGTTCAAAGGAGCGTTATTCGTGCCAGGACAGTAAAAGTCTCTTTTAATATCGCCAAACCGAACCGATGTTCCGCTCCCGTTCAGATTTACCTGATCGATAAAGGATGCTCTTAAC
>DYRK01000826.1 GCA_020718785.1 Desulfatirhabdium butyrativorans
AATTCTGTACGCTATCATAAGCAGATTCCTTATTTTTACGGAATTTGGGTTTTGACTTCTTCCAGATATGCTTTGACAGCTTCATTGACAGAACCGTAGAAGATTTTCTGATTCTCATCCCTATAGGCTTTCAGGCTGTCTTCAAGCTCGTCCATGAATCCCATCCGTCTGCCGATATAAACCTTGCCGAGAATTCTGCCCGAATAGTCATTGACTACCTGTTTCAACGCGTCCACGGAAAACATCGGTTTTCCCAGATCATCTGTTGCCAGATGGGAAAAAAGATGGTTGCCGCTGTTGAGCGTGGTCAAAACGATCAATTTCGGCGTGACATCTCCCATGTTGGATGTCTGCATTGCGCCTCCGCTGATCACTTCAATCGCGAGCAAGGTATCGGCAAGCCTTTTGACTCTCGCTTCTTTCGGCATCCGGTACAGTTTCAGATGTTTACCGGATTTATCTTTAGAAAACGGGTCATCAATTTCCTGCGCCTTGTTCTCAATTGCCAGCTTTCTGAGGCTTTCATTCAGATTTTTGAAGCCGGTGCGATCTTCGCTGGAAAAAGTTCCCACCTGATCCAGCGCAATGGAAAACATCCCCTTCATGGTGGCGCAGTATTCGTCCTTGCCGTAAGGAACCGCGTCGCCTTCCTGCCGAGACATAGATGACCAGTTTTTCACGATACGCGTCGGTGAAACGCTGATCAGAGCAGAGTTTTTCAGCGGTGAAACCCGCGTCAGGGTGACATTTTCCTTTTTCTTTTTCCCTTTGTCATCAACAGTTTCCTCTTTTGCCGCCCGCATATAACCGAACATATCGTCATCCGGATATTTGACAGGATTGGCTTCGGTGAAGGCAATTTTTGCCTCCCTTGTTACCGGAGACATTTCCCAGCCGAAATCTTTCTTCAATGTCTCACGCCACCAATACCGCCATGCCTGACCCGAAGCATAGGTATATGCGTCCCTGCCTTTGAAAATCTTCTTTGTCGCAACGGCATTTTCCAGCGTTGTCGAAGTGTCTTTGCCGGCATTGTTGAGCGCAACTACATCAACATCAATCAAAACAAATCCCTGAACTGTATTTGGCATTTCATTTCCTCCTGATTATTCGTTGAAACCTTCCGGATTTTCCTCAGTTTCTTCGATATCCGCTACAGCCGTATCCGAAACCTGATTCGGCTCTATACGGAGATCGTGAAGCTTCTCATAAAGACATATCAGCAGAAAATCACGGGTTTCATACCAACTCTGTCCGTCCGGGAAAAGATATTCCACATAATCTTTGGAACGGACAAAGGGTTCTGCTTCTTCGTTTTGGAGATAAACCTTTGCCATACGAAGAATTGCCCCGCGAAGTTCATAGCCCTGTTTCGCGCCTTCTATGGGCGTGATAAATTTCTTATAATTCCCTTCTTTCTGACACATCGCAACGATCTTGTCAGAAATTTTTCGGATCAGATCAATCTGCTCCTGTTTCATTTTTCTCACCTCCTTCAGATAGGTTATGGCAATATGAACATGAAGCTGCCTTGATTTATGGATTTTCCGCAGCATTCCCAAAATGGATTCACCGGAAAGCAGGCGGTCATAAATGATATTGCTGCGCGTTCCCGCGTAGTCTTCGGCATTCAGACGGGTCTCTATCTTTTTTTTGACTTCAATCCATTCCTGAGAATCTTCATCAAAGCGATAATTCGTCTTTCCGAAATGGTAATGCCTTTTTACCACATACATCCAATCCGGTTTCAAATCCGGCTTCAACACTCTTTTGAGAAAAGAAAACACCGGATTAGGCAGATCATGGATTTGGACATCCGGTTCTGCTGCAAAGTTCGTGAAGTAAAACAATGTGATCCGCTGGGAAGCATGATCGTACAGCTTGAATTTTTCAATCATGTCCGCAGCAAACTTGAACAAGGCATTATTTCCGTTGAAATAATTGGATTTCAGTATGCCTTCGGAAGAACCTCTTGAGATTTTATCAAGATTCTCCGATATGACATCTTCCTGCCATAATTTCTCGGCGTAGCTGCTTTGAATCTGAAAAAGCATCAGTTTTCCGCCGCACTGCAAAAGCCCCAACGGGAGAAAGTAAAGCTTGATAAGGCAGTTTTTGCAGATCAGCAGAGACGGTTCCTGAAAATGATAAAAATTTGTAAAATCACCGGAGCCGACCATCGGATAGTTATGACGCCCGCCTTCAAACAGCATTCCTTTGCTCGCACAAATTCTGCAATACCCTTTGGATACAGAATCTTTTTCTTCCAGAATTCCAAGATAATATTCCAATGTATCCTTTCGCTGAACTTCAGGTTTGCC
>DYRK01000827.1 GCA_020718785.1 Desulfatirhabdium butyrativorans
GGCTGCCGTTGTGAATCTTATTGCCGATACAAGAACAGATAAGGGGCTATCTGTTTCTCAGTCAGATCTGCCGGATAAGGCTTTCTGCCCATCTGTCAGTTTCCTTTCTTTTCCTGAAAGTTGAAGATACAGAGTCTTCAGCACAATATTCTCTTACTGTAAACAAAAATTTATTTAGTTGTACTAATTTTTAAACACCTTCTATATTTGCGCCGCGGTTCTTACCTTTTTAATAATAACCCAACTTGCCACCTATACGGTCAGGCAGCGGATACTGAATGCGATAATAAATGATATAATTTTCAATATAAAACATTCTTTTGTGACGGCATGGATTTTTTTCGGAAAAAAATTTGTAATCTGACTGAAAACGGTTTCGATCCGCTTCCGGGTATTCCGGGCGGCAAGCCGTTCAATATAAGAGTCAGAAAAAACGGTTCTCGGTCTTCCTATAGTTGTGGTTACGGAAGCAAAACAGAACAATTTTACCGAAGGGTGGGGTCAATGTCTCGCGGAAATGCTTGCATCGCAGAAAATAAACAGAGACGATATGTTTCCTGTCTTCGGAATTGTGACAGACGGCGAGGTTTGGCAGTTCGGAATGCTTGTGAAAGATGTGTTCACAAAAAACAGAACACGCCTTCCTGTTGATAATATTGACAGACTGTTCGGAGCCTTAACTTATCTTATCGAAGCATCGGAAAAGCACAGAACCGCTTCGGCAAAAAACGGGGGCGACGTAGTATCGGAAAGCGGGGACGGATTATTTAATCCTGAAAATCAGGCTTCAGACTGACTGCCTTCAGATTGTCAGCAGCCTCTCTGAATCCCGGTGAGATGGCAATCGCTTTTTTGTAATACTTTCGAGCAGTTTCATAATCTCCAGACAATGCGTGACAGGTTCCCAGATTGTTTAACACATGAATATGATATGGATGAATCCGATATGCTTTTTTAAAATCTTCAAGTGCTTCTGCTGTGTTTCCCAGCGAAAAATCGGCAATTCCTCTGTACCACGGCAAAGGCGTCGAAGCCGGATCCATGGGGTAAAACCGTAAATCCGCCTTATCAATTTCAGATATGACTTTTTCCCACTGATGGCTTTTTCTGGCAGCCAATGCCTTGCGAATATGGATTTCGGCATTCAGGCGTTCATACCCGAATATCATACAGATCATCAGCAATATCAATAATATGGCGTGCAGCATAAGCCGGACGGACTGCCTGACATATTTATGAATCGGAAATAAGCGATGGTAAATTGAAACTATGCCCGCGGCAATGAGCATAAGGAAAATATTATGAGCAGTTCTTTCTTTGGGAAAGCAAAAAAATGCAATCACCATATAGCCGATGAGTCCGAAAAACATTGAAACCGAAAATCGTCTGTGATCTGCATAAGATGACTTGAGGGCGATTTGTATGAGATAAAAGAAAAGTATCGGAAAAAATGAGATATAGCAGATAAATCCCGGAATTCCTGTTTCGGACAGTACCCATAAATAATCATTGTGCGGACGCTGAAACAAGACTTCTCCGAATATCTCCGAGTTCTTTGCAGGAACGCGTTTTTCGATTTTTCCGTAAGAAGGAAGCAGGATTTTCCATTGTCCCAAACCGACTCCCAATATAGTATCCGCCTGTATCATCCTGAGCGTTTTTTCCCACAGCATCAACCGTTCCTTCAAAGAATCCGAAGAAAAAAGAGATGAAGCAAAAGAGGCGGAACCGAGCCATGCAGCGGATATGAGAATAGCTCCTCCGGCTATCGCAATTATCGTTATTTTACGGGAATAGGGAAATTCGAGAGATATTTTTTTATAAGCAGCAAAGAACGATGTAGCAATTGCAGATAAAACCACTGCTGCCCATACTGCACGGGTTTTGCTGATGACAATGACAAAAAATAGAAGCGAGGCTGAAGTGATACTTATCCACCGCCACGCGCCTGAAAATTGCAATATTCCGTACAAGGCAAACGGAGTCATAAGAAACACTGCCGAAGCAAACAGATTCTTGTTTGCCATAGTGCCGTAAATCTTGAAATTTCCGGGTATGAACGTAAAGGCAAGATCGTAGTACTGCATTATGCCGATGACTGCGTGTATCATTCCGCTTATAATTACGGCACGCGTCAGAATGAGAATTCCGTTTTTATCTCCGCCGATGACTCGTGCGGCAGCGTAAAAAAATGCCATATTCAGAAAAATCTTCAGCCATTCGAATATCCCTTCCGTGAGATTGACCGCTTTTATCAGAGAAATTGCCGATATGAATAACCAGCAGAAAATTGCAGGAAAAATCGCCCGGCAAAGTATA
>DYRK01000828.1 GCA_020718785.1 Desulfatirhabdium butyrativorans
CAGTAACAACTCGGCATTCATATAAACTCCGATTAGTCTTGAAACGGTACAGGATAGGCAATATGCGTGCGGACTTCAAAGCGGCTTTCAGGTTCGTCAGATGATCGCGCCTCGCACGGCGTTGATGCCCAGCGGCTCGCATCAAAGAAATTGCCGGACAGAATCGTCAATCCGCCGCTGATGTCCAAATCCGGCGCGTCAATTTTCACCGTGCCTTCGTTGCCTCTGGCGGATGAGACTTCGATAATAGTGTTGAACGATTTCAGGAAATTTTCCGTAACGATAAACACCGCCCCGCCGTCTCCGTCCTGAGCATTTGCCTGAATATGGCTACAGTTCAGAATGACAAAGCGGGAACCCGTGCCGGTATCAGGATTTCCTATGGTGATGTCGCCGCCTCTGCCGCTTCCCTCATATACGCTTGTCGTGATTCCGCTTTCGGAAAGATGCACCGTATCTTTTGCATGAATCGTGATTCTGCCGCCGCCGGATTTGTCAGCATCCGATGAAACCGAAGCGCCGCCGCTCAGTTCGAGACTGCCGACTTTCAGATCAATGTCTCCGGCTTGTCCGCCGCCAAAGCTGGAAGTGCTTATTAATCCGCCATCAGAGATATTTATGTTCCGAGCCTGAACGGAAACTGTTCCGGAATCGCCTGAATTTTTATCGTGACTACCTGAAGCGGCTCCGATTCCGCTGTGAGAATAAAGAATCTTGTATTGGCTCAAATCCGCCGAACTGAAAACTTGCACAGGCACAGTTCCCCGGATATGAACCGAATCCGCAACACGAATATCAATATTGCCGCCGTCTGCATTGTTAGAAGTAGAAGCATTCACTGTTGCGCCGTTCTCAAGGGTTAAAGAATGCGCTTCCAGAAAAATATTTCCGGCTTGTCCGCAGTTGACCCCGCTGCTTACCCCGATATTAGCTGTACTCTGGAAAACATAAGGATCAACACTGAATACTACGACATCGCCGGATACTACGACATCACCGGAAACACGGATATTCAATGTTCCGGCTTTTCCGGCTTTCCCTCCATACGGAGTACTTGCGGCAGAAGCTATATAACGTGTTTTAACCTTCAGTTCACCGGCTTCCAAGAAAATGTTTCCCGCATCTCCGGTAACGGCATTAACTCCTGTCGGAAGCGAAGTCGTGGAAATTCCTCCTATCCAATCCCTCAGACCGATGGGATCCGTCAGCGAAACCAGTCCCGAAGCGTATATGCTGATTTCACCGCTATTACCGGGACCGAGCGTTGTTGAGAAAACCGAAGCAGATTCGGTTAAAAAAATATTATCCGCTTCCAATCTGAGAACGCCGCTGTTCCCGCCGGTACTGACCACATGAACAATGCTGAAAATGCCGCCGAAAGCACCCTTGGGATTGACAGGATTCTCCCGGAAAGCAGACCGGATGTAAAAATTGCCGTAAGGGTCATAGCTGATACCTCCGAAACGGATATCGCCATCAGCGTGGAGCGTCAGCTTCCCGACGTTTCCTTTTCCGAATGTGCCGCTTAAAATATAAGCCCCATCCGAAAAAAGAATGTCCTTTGCATAGATGTCAATGTTTCCGGTCTCTCCGGCATCTTCGGCTCTGCTGTATGTTTCGATGAAAATCTTGCTCGCATTTTTCCGTTCGTCAGCACCGGAAAATATAACTGATTCGGATGTTTTTAATGTAACATAGTCGCCTTTTCCTCTGCCGTAGGTGTTGGCGTTTATTTCTGAGCCGTTTTCAAAGGAAATGGTATCCGCCTGAATGTCAAGCCTTCCGCCGTCTTTATCTCCCAAAGTCTTAGCATAAACCGCGCTGTCATCAGCGACAAATTTCCCGCTTCGGATGAAAATATTTCCCCCGCCTTGTCCGCTGACATCAATCAGGGATTTACCGGAAATTGTTATATTTCCGCCTTCCGCCTTTCCGATTTCGGGCTTTCCGTTTTCAATTGACACTTCGCCTGCGGTTGCGATACCTGCCATGTTGATCTGACCGCCGGGCGCGGTGAGACTTCCCAATAATTTTTCCGCATCGGGATTGACGAATCCTACAGCATTCGTTTCGCGGGTCTGCAACCATGTGCCGTTTTTAATTTCAATATCTCCGGCAATAACCGATATGGTTTTACCTTCCGGCACACTCAGCCCGGCGGGCTTTCCATCCCACTGATCTGCGGGTATCTGTCCTTTACCTTCAACTGAAATCTTTGCAGGCTTATCGCTTAAAAGCCCGAAAGCACTCGGCGGCGCCACAGACAGAACCTCATTTTCAATCGGCTTTGAATAAAACCGCTCACTCTCTCCCATTT
>DYRK01000829.1 GCA_020718785.1 Desulfatirhabdium butyrativorans
TTGAATACGCCGATGCACGGATGCCCGTTGCAATGACCAAAGACGGCGTGAAGTATTACTTGGCGTATGATCAGATCGGCACGCTGAAAGCTGTTGCGGATTCGTCCGGAACTGTGCTGTTGAAGCGGCAGTATGACTCTTTCGGGAATATTCTCAGCGAGGAAAATTCTCTTCCGTTTGAGGTGCCTTTCGGCTTTGCAGGCGGCTTGTACGACAGAGATACGGGGCTGGTAAGGTTTGGTTACCGTGACTACGACCCGGAAACCGGGCGATGGACGGCGAAGGATCCGATACTCTTTGCAGGCGGCGATACCGACCTTTACGGGTATTGTGTGAATGATCCGGTGAATTGGATTGATCCGCCGGGTCTGGCAATAGCGTATACCGATCCGAAGGTGGGAGTAGCTGTTGAAAAATTGGAAAAAAAATCTCCGACAGCAAAAGAAATCATTCAAAATCTGGTGATAAGTTCGGAAACAATAATCATCCGGACTGTAGCTGAGGAATATCTGATACGTGAATTTCTTTGGGGAATAAATCATTATGATCCGCAATTGAGGACAGTAATATTTGACCCTTGTGACAACAGAGGCAGACCTTCGGAAATCGGACTGATACATGAATTGCGGCATGCGCTGCAACATGTCAGAGGGGAACAAAGGTCGGAAGACGGGCCGAACGGGGCGGTAACTATTGAAAATAAGGTACGCGATGAATACGGAATCGGCCGGAGGCCCGAAACTTACCAGCCGCCCGGAGGAGGCTTCGGTAATTTCAGGTAAATTTCTGTCAGACATTAATAATCCGTGAGTCATAAAACCGCACAATATTCTGAAATTATTAATACATATTGATGTTACGATTCACGGGTTAATAACCGTCTGAAAGCTTTGAACCGGACTTCCGATGCTTTCAAAAGCTCGGAAATCTGAATTCGGACATAAAAAAATGAAATACAGCACCTTATTCTGCTTATCAGTTTTTATTTTTTTCAGCCTGCCGCTGTCTCTGCCGGCAGAGGAAGGATTGAAAAACAGTCATCCCGGCAGCCGTCCCTCGGCTGTTCTGATCGAACGTAATCCGTGGCTGACCGTGCCCGGCTCGGACATGCCGAGAGTCGTGCTGTATGATGACGGAACTCTGATCTGTCTGAAGAAATACGATAAAGATCACCCGGTTTATATGGTAAAAGTTTTGGATCGGAACTCTTTGAAAGAGCTTCGGAACTCTGTCTGTCTGACGGATAATTTTATGAAATTGGACAGGTATTACAGACTGACAGATATTACAGATATTACCGGTGTTGAAATCTATATGTCTGACGGAAAACGCTTCAAAGCTGTCTCAGTGTACGGTCTGAGACAGAAAACATCCGAACTGCCTGCCGCCTGGCCCCCATATGAAATGCAGTATCCCGACAGACTGCCCGACGAATTCGTAAAAATTTATAATGCTATGACGGATATCGGATATCAGGATGCCGGAGTCTGGACACCGGCCTATATTGAAATCTTAATCTGGCTTTATGAACACTCTCCGGAGAAACCTTTGCCCTGGCCTGAAAAATGGCCGTCTCCTGAGGACCCTCTTACACGAAAGCATGGAAACCTTTATTCCTTATACATGGACGGGACGAAACTCGGCGACCTGAAGATTTTCTTTTCAAAGCTGAAACAAAATCAGGCGGTTCTTATAGACGAGAGAAAATGGTCACTTTCATATCGTTTTGTTTTTCCGGGAGAATCTGTATGGAATGATGCTTTTAATAAAAGAGAATGATCAATCAGGATATGCAGGCAAATAACAACTGTCTCTATATCCCCGATTCCGATAACCACCGTGTCAGAAAAGTATCTTTCGGACCGGCTCCGGCGGCCGGCGGATTCACTTTTGCCGATGAAAACGGTCAGGCTTATGTGATCTCCGCGGCGGGACGGCATGTGAAAACCCTTGATCCGGACACAGGCACGGTGCTGCGGGAATTCGGTTATGACGGGGAAGGCAGACTTGTCAGTGTCACGGATCCCCGGTTTTCGGAACCCCGTGTGACCGTGATTGAGAGGGACGGAAACGGCCTGCCGGCCGCAATTGTCTCTCCGGACGGACTCAGAACCGCTCTGACAGTTGACGGAAACGGTCAGCTCACGCATATCACCTATCCGGGCAGCAGCGGATCTTTTGTCTTTGAATATGCACATAACGACGGTCTGCTCACAAAAAAGACGGAACCCGAAGGAAATGTTTTTGTCCATGCCTTTGACAGTACCGGCCGGGTGATATATACAACGGATCCGGAAGGCGGACACTGGGAATTTG
>DYRK01000830.1 GCA_020718785.1 Desulfatirhabdium butyrativorans
GATTGCATGGGAAGCCCTGCTTCCCATGTTGCAAGTTGCAAGTGCGTTCCCAAGCCGGGGCTTGGGAACGAGGGTTGTTCAGAAACGCGGATTGAATCATTTCCCGCTGCTGCCTGTTTAATCTTCATTCTTAACGTCTTATTTTAAAAAATGCAAGAGGATGCTGTGAATTCCGCGCTTATACCGCGTCAATTCTGAAAAACGATCTGATATTGCAAAAAATGTGCCAAACATTTGAATCTTCCTTTTTTCAACCGTTTTTTCCTCGATTTTCCCAATAAAAACTTTGACAAGCTTTGTTTAATGTGAGATAAGACTTTCCGTAAACAGGGCGGAATGCTGATCGGTCAGAATTCCCGAATGGTATGCTTTTTAATTCGGATTATAAAAAAACGGAGGTAAGCAGATGAGAAAGTTTGATGTATTGACACTGGCTTTGGCTGCCGCTTTGATATGCGGCGGAATGGGTTATGCAGCAGATGAGGGACTGCCGGTCACGGTTCCCTCGGAAATAGATGTCTATACCGAAGGGCATAATGGAACAACCCTTACGCTGGCGGTCGGAGATTCCATCCGTGTGATGCTGGAGAGCAATCCGACTACCGGTTTCGAATGGAGCGTCACATCGCTGGATAAAAATGTCATGCACAATACAGAGAGCAGCTTTGTGTCCGGCTGTCCCGGTGAACCCGAAGTCGTGGGCTGCGGCGGGCATTCTTTGTGGACATTCACGGCTGCCGGACAGGGAAACACAACACTGGAAATGGTATATTCCCGGATTTGGGAATCTGTTCCCCCTGCCCAGACCTTTACGCTGAATGTGACGGTCGCAGGACCTGATTCCGAATCCTGCAAAGCGGATTGGAATGATGACGGCGTGACAGATAATAATGACCGGATTGCAAAAAAGAAAAGCAGCGATGAGGCATTCAAAGACTGGAAGAAAAACTGCTGGCTGAAGAAAAGCGATTGCGGCGACTTTAACGGAGACGGTTCTGTGGATAAAAGCGATCTGTCGGAAAAAAGAAAAGCTACAGACAGCGAGTTCAAAAACTGGAGAACAAGATGCTGGTTTCCTGAAATGAGGATTCAAGCGGGAGAAGCAGGCGGAATCGCTGTCAAAGCCAGCGTCAGCGGCTGCGGCGGTTTTGCCGTGAGAGAAGAAACTGCGGATGTTGCGGCAGATGCGGATTGCAGGAATGAAAAGCTGATCTGGACTTATAACTCCAAAACGCAGTCGCTTACGTTTGTAAACGAAAACGTCTGGCTGAATTGCTGCGGAGAACGCGCTGTGACGGTTCTGTTCAATGAAGAGACAAAAACTTATGAAATTCAGGTAACAGATATTCCCGAAATCGGAGACAGCGGACTTCCGATCCGTTGCAAATGTATGTGTTTCTATGACTTCAAAGCCAGACTGAGCAATATCGCTGCCGAAAAGATCAAAGTCAAGCTTTTCCGTATCTCGACAGATGCCGAAGAGCCGGTATCCGTGGTCTGGAAAGGCGAAGTTGACCTGAGCGGAAATAAAAGCGGCGAAGTCGCAGTCAGAGAAAATGTCGGCCGGTGTTCTGAAGAGCCGGTCTGCACAGAAGAAGAAATCTGCGGAAACGGTCTGGATGACAATTGCAACGGCGAGATTGATGAAGAATGCGGCCAGGACTGCGGCGGCATTATGGGGCTTATGTGTCCCGAAGATCAGTTCTGTCTCTACGCTCCGAATACCTGCGACTGGCGGGATAACATGGGCGTATGCACACCTGTTCCTGAAATCTGTACCAAAGAATATATGCCGGTCTGCGGCTGTGACGGAATTACTTACGGAAACCGTTGCGAGATGATGGCTGCGGGACAGTCCCAAGCCTACGAAGGCGAATGTAAGAAATAACTCGGCTTCCGGAGTGCAGGTCAATCCTGCACTCCGGATTCGGTCCGGCGTTTCTGTTTCCGGAGTGCAAAAACAGAGCGAAGCGGTTTTTTGCACACTGTCTGAATCCTGATTTACAGGATTAAAGGATTTTCAGGATTTCTGTTCAGCCTGTACTTACACTGACCGAATGTCTGAACCGGGATTTTGAGGATTAAAAGGATTTTCGGGATTTCTGAAATCCTGTCAATCCCGAAAATCCCCGAAATCCCCGTTCAGACATCTGATCGGAGGGTCTGACAGAAATCCTGTCAATCCTTTAATCAGGCGAATCAGGGTTCGGACCCGCAGAGTCCGCAGATTTTTTTTAAAAAAAGACTTGACTTTTCCATAAAAATCAGCCACTTTCACTCACTCACTCACTCACTCACTCACTCACTCACTCAC
>DYRK01000831.1 GCA_020718785.1 Desulfatirhabdium butyrativorans
GTCTGCTGTAGTCTTTAAGGACATTATGGATTTGATAAGCGGAAACCTGCATCGTCTGCCTTTTCTTTGCCAATCCACTGCTAACTCGGTATTACTCTGGATCAACTCGCTTTTCTGCAACTTTTTTTCCATCGGCAATTTTAAAGACAGCCATAACTTTCTTTGAACTCCCGTCCTTGTTCAGCGTGAGGTTCCCTCCGTAAACTGTTTTAAACACAGGGTCTGTCCGGATCGCTTTTTCAAGTTCCCCTCCGTTTAAGGGATTTCCGCCGGCTTTGACTACACGCTTTACCAGTTCCCCGAGAATATTATACACCGCGTCATAGTAATTTGCGGCATAAAAGTCGGGCAGTTCTTTCCATTTCTCTTCATAATCCCTGACAAAACGGCTGGTTAAAGGATCAGAACCCGCTGCATCGAAATCATCCGCAGGGAAATAAACATTCTCACTGGCTTTGCCGGCAATCGTCTGAAACGTATCATTCCAATCCACCACACTGAAAGGAACCGTTATTCCTGCTTCTCTTGCCTGTCTGACAAGATATGCCTGATCCTGACCTGTGGAAATATCATAAACCGCATCCGGAGCGGCTGCTTTAATCCGGGCAATATAAGCTGAAAAATCCGTGATTCCGGGCGGATGAGACTCGTCTGAGACAATGGTTCCGCCCATTTTCGTCCATAAGGGTATAAGCAGTTCTCTGACAACAGATTCACCGAAATCCTGCATGTAAATCAGCGACAGTTTCCGAATACTCTTTTCCCATAAATAACCGAGCATCGCCGGTATCATCTGATTCTGAGACACGCGGAGCGTGTAAAGACAAGGCTTGTTCAGAATCTTGGGGCTGTATGCGCCGCCGTTTATCATCAGAATATCAGCCTTTTCGCAGACCGGCTGGGCAGCCAAAGTGACCGCGCTGAAAGAGGTCAGCAGAAAAGGAATATTTTTCGTAATCATCATTTTTTGCAGACCCGCAAGAGCTAATTTCTCATCAATGTTCTGAAAATCTGCGATCACCAGTTTGAACAGATATCCCTCATCGCCGCGGTCGGCATTCAGATGATCTGCTGCCAGTTGCGCTCCCCGGCTCATGACACGACCGTAGTACGCCTGAGGTCCGGTCATTGGAAACAATGCGCCGACGGGAAATGTTTTGCTGTCTGCACCGTAAGAAAGCATGGCTCCTGACAATACGGCAATCCATACCGCAATAAAATCAAATCCTTTTTTCAACATATCTCTCTCCTTTGTCAAATCTGTTTCTAAAACATATAACTCACTTTTCCCATAAAATGCCTGTCCCATCGCGGATAATCGTTTTCCACATAACCGTTCTTTTCAGGGTCTATGTGGTCTGCATTGAAAATATTATATCCGGTCAGTTGAAATTCCCAGCCTTCGGCAAAATCGAAATTACCGAATCTCAGCGAAAAATTCACCAGCGTATGACTGTCAAGCAGCTCTCTTTTGTCGCTTTTTACAAGAGTTCCGTCAGGGTCATTTTTGTCGGAAGTAAACTGCATTTTGCCGATGCGCTCTATCTGACCGACATAATTGACCGACACATTGGCATTGACGTTTTTGCTTATATCGTAATTCATGCCCATATTTGCCATCACCTGAGGATACATTCCCAGCCCATAGTCTTCCTGTTCATAGACGGTTCCGAGCGTGTCTGTTATTATTTCGTGAGACACATCTTCGGCTTTCTGAAATGTAATATTGAAATATCCGTATTTGCTTTTATTATATGAAATCCGCAGCTCTCCTTCCACGCCCCGTGATTCGACTTCACCCCGGTTTTCATAACGTCCCCGGTATGAGAGAATGGCGTCTTCTTTTCTGATGCTGAAAAAATCCAGTGTAGCCGTGATACGGTCTGTGAGATTGAGGCCTGCCAGTATTTCGGATGTTTTTACGGTTTCCGGCTTCAGATCCGGGTTCTGTACGCTCGCAAAAAGGTTTTTGACATACATCTGACCGAATGTCGGGGCGCGGAATGCCTGTCCGTAAAGCAGTTTGAAAAACAGCCTGTCATTGGGAGCGTAAACTACTCCCATACGAGGGTTCAGCGATCCATCGGCATCACTGTGGCGGTCATACCGCAGTCCTGCAGTAATGGTCATATTTTTTCCGATTATCTCCCAAGAGGGAAATGTCTTTAAAATATCATAAGTTCCCTGAATATATGCTGCATATACGGTTCTGTGTCCTTCGTCCATAGCTTCAAAAGGTTCTCTCATCCCTCCGAGATATGCCATCGGCGTATATGTAATGCCGTCCAACTCTATGGATTTACCAGAAATG
>DYRK01000832.1 GCA_020718785.1 Desulfatirhabdium butyrativorans
CGCTTTTTATCCTTAACTTAATGGCAGTGAAGCCCCGGCTTGGGAACGCATCTGCTCCCGAAGCCCCTGCTTCGGTCCGTCTCCCGTCACGGGAAGCCGGGGTTTCCCCGGCAAGTGCGTTCCCAAGCCGGGGCTTGGGAACGAGAAAAATCAGGCAGTTTTATGTCGAACTCACGTTAATCCAGAACTCCCGGCAAAAGAGCAGTCTGTCTGAGAGACAAACCGAAGGGATGAATTTTTACTTGTGATTCACTCAAATGACCGATCATAATCAAAGGGTTCTTCCTGCCGCAGAATAAGCTGATATTTTTTGGCAACTGCATCCGGTGAAGTGAAATTCTGAAAGCTCATAATCTTATTCCGATAATGCGGGTCAGTACGGCGGAAACAGACGCCTCAGTCCGTGACAAAGGACAATAAGCATAAATGCAAGATTGCGGATAAATATCCCGTAAAAGGGAAGGGAAAGCGGCGGTCGGGCAGAACCGGATTCGCAGACCTGAGCCAACTGTGTTCCCAAATCTGCCATCCATGTTACGGTACGCGGCCATTCCCAGAGATTATCGCGCCATTTTTCAGGAATACCTTCGGGTCCCACTGACGAACCGACAATTGCCCCTGCGATGGCAGCGGTAGTATCGGTATCTCCGCCGCAGCGGATCATGGCTTTTACTGCACCTTCAAAGTCACGCTGATGACTTAACCAGCAATGAATCACTGCCGGAACCGTATGAAAAATATATCCGCTGATACCGGCAGACCAGCCCATGGATTCGGCAAAATCCTGAGTGGTCTGATTTGCTTCTGCGCTTAGGACTGTCTGTCTCATCAGGTTCAGAAATTCATCTGCTTTGTCTTTGATAAGAATATCCCGCAGCCGCTCATAATAATCTCCCGGTGAAACCCTGTCTGATCCGGCAGCCATGTAAGCGGCAAGTGCGACAGCCATTGCTCCGGCTTCTGCTTTGGGGTCTTTATGAGTAATCCGGGTGGAACAGCGCACCAGTTGACGCATTCTGTCTGTATCATGCCCGAAACAGATGCCGATAATCGGACTTCGCATTGCCGGCCCGTTTCCTGCCGAAAATACACCGCTCTTTTCACCCGGAAAACCCAGCCAAAGTTTCAGAATTGCCCTGAGTGTGGCATATCCGATGCCTGCCGGCAATCCTGTTATCCAATATCGGAGATTCCGCGAGAGTCTCCGGATAAAGCGGCCCGGCTCTCCCGCGGAAAAAATCAGTGCCTGAGCAGTCATGCAGGCATGTTCCGTATCATCGGACACCATTCCTTTCCCGAAAAAGAAATGGTAGCCTTCCACATCGCGGAACAGACGGAACTGCCTTGTCCGGGACAGGTTTTCAAAACACAGCCCCATGGCATCTCCGGCAGCAGTCCCAAGTAAACAGCCTGTAATCGGGATTATTTTTTCTGCATCCATTCCGGCATGTTTCCGACAGTTCCCTGAAGCCCGAATTCTTCGGGATTCAGTTCCAGTTCACGGCAGATTTCCCGGACAGCCGCTTTTTCAGAGTCGTCAAAATCGCCGTCCGAAGTCCCAATCGCACAGCAGACGCGTATCAGAAGTTTTGCCTCATCCGAATTCTTTTTGATTTTGCCGATAGCATTCAGAGCCTCGCCTTTGCCGATCTGAAGGTCAAATTCAAAGCCCTGGACATATTTTTCAAACGCGGTAATGACTTCGGGCATTTCAAAAACATTCAGTGCCTCGTTTCTTTTGATAAAAGCGGCCATTTTCGCTTTTTCTTCCGGCTTCACGGTTCCGTCGGAAAATGCAACCATCGCGCATCCGGCAACAGTTGCTTCCATGAATTTTTTATTTTTGAATTTTTTTACCGCATCCGAAAGAGAGGATGCCTGCGTCTTTGCCCACTTGTTTACATCGTCAAACACTCCCATGGTCTGTTCTCCTTATGTCTGAAAAAAAATCCGCGGTTTTAAGCATTTTTTTGCTGATACATATTCATCAGCTTATGATATATACGATGATATAAAGGATTGGAACCTGTTTGTCAAAAAAAAGATTGGGAATCAGACTTCCCGAGTTTCGGAAACTTGGTAAGTCTCAGGAAAAAAAAGAGGCTGAGACTGTATGAAGGATTGACAGCACAGAAAATAAATGCGAAATTGGGACATCCGGCACATCGTCATACACAGACGATTCAGAACCGTTCCAAGTTCCGGACATGATTTTCCGCGGGAGACCGCCCGCCGAAAACGCGGAACTGTGAACTTTTTCTCGTTCCCAAGCCCCGGCTTGGGAACGCACTTGCCGGGGAAGCCCCG
>DYRK01000833.1 GCA_020718785.1 Desulfatirhabdium butyrativorans
GGGAACGCATCTGCGCCCGAAGCCCCGGCTTCGGGCGTCTCCCGTCACGGGAAGCAGGGGAGCCTCCCCGGCAAGTGCATTCCCAAGCCGGGGCTTGGGAACGAGAAAACCTGCAACTTGTTACCTGCAACCTGCAACTTGTTACCTGCAACCTGAAACCCGTTACCTGCAACCGTTTAATTATCCTTCAAACATGGTGATGATTTTCTCATCCCAGTTTTCCTTTTTTTTGGAAGTGATATCATCTGCGGAAATAACTCTCAGCAGTTCTTCAAGAGTGGTAAGCTTTTTCAGAGCCAGATATAAGCCGTTTTCCTCAAGGGTTGCCATGCCGGCTTTCCGCGCCGCTATCCACATTTCCCTTTCCGGGGCCCGTCTGAGAATCAATTCTCTGAGGGTATCGTCAACCGTCAGAATCTCGTAAATGGCAATCTGACCCGAATAGCCGCCGTTACCGCAGTTCTGACATCCCTTTCCCCGATAAAAACGGTCCGCAGGTTCGCTCTCCCCGATATTGAACGCTGCCAGAACTCCGCGATCCGGGACATAATTTTCAAGGCAATGCTGGCAACTGCGCCTGATCAGGCGTTTGGCGATCACCCCGGTGAGCGCGGATGCCACCAGATAAGGCTTAATATCAATATTCATCAGCCATGTAATCGCGGATACTGCATTGCGCGCATAAACCGCGGACAGCACCCTTTGCCCTCTCAGCGATGAAAGACATGCAATTTCCGCGGTTTCACGATCCCGAAGTTTGCCCACCATTATCACATCCGGGTCCTGACGCAATATTGCCGAAAGTCCCGCGGCAAAGCCAAGCCCCGATTCTTCATTGACCTGAACCTGATTGATACCGGGAACCCGATATTTGACAGACTCCTCAAGGGTAATCACATTGACGGCTTCCGAATAGACAGAAGCAAGGGACGCGTACAGTGTTGCGGATTTTCCGCTTCTCGAAGGACCCGCAACCAGAATCACCCCATGGGGCCGGGATAATAACAGACGATAGCGGTCGAAATTCCGGGAAATCATGTCCAGGTCTTCGAGACTCCTCAGTTTCCGATTATTATCCCGTATTTTGATGACCATTTTTTCGCCGTACAGCGTGGGTACTGTTGAGGTAAGAAGCTCTATTTCCCTGCCCCCCAGTTTGATTTCCGCCCTTCCTTCCTGAGAGCATGAGGACGCAGAAACATTCATGCCCGCTATCATTTTCAGGCGGCTTATAATCACAGGATGAGCCTGAGCAGGCAGGGTTGCTGTGTTCCTCAGCACACCGTCAATCCGATATCGGACAAACATATCTTTCTGTTTAGGCTCAATATGGATATTTGCCGCGCCGGCTTTGATCGCGTCAAACAGAATCTTGTTCACGGTCTTGACAACAGACTGTGCTTCGGCTGCATTTTTAATGCGCCGCGTCGTGACATCTGTGTCTTTTTCCTCTGTTATTTCAACAGGCGGTTCTGCCGGAGGATTCTCCTTAGGAGTTTCCTGCTCGTCAATGGTTTTTAAAAATCTGCTTTTAAGAAAATTTTCCACTGCCGAAGGGGTTGTAACCATCGGCTGAACAGATCCGCCGGTTATGAATTCGACATCGTTTATTGTCGAATGATCCAGAGGGTTTGCCATTGCCACCTTGATGATGTTTCCCTCCCGCCTGATCGGGATGACGCGGTGTTTCAGGAGAAAATTAGCCGACAGTAATCCCATGAGGTCTTCGGGGACAGAGGTTTTTTCCAAATCAACAAAGGGCAGCCCCAGCTGTTTGGAAAGCGCCCGGGCCAGATTTTCTTCTGACAGCGCGCCCATTTCGATTAAGATATCCCCCAGACGCCCCCCGGAAACCGCCTGCCGTCGCAAGGCATTTTCCATCTGCTTCCGGTCCACCAATCCGGCAGCAAGGAGGATATATCCGATTTTCTGTCTCTTTGCCATAATGCTCAATTAAAGGTAGTGTTCCGTTGCGTTCCCAAGCCGGGGCTTTGGAACGAAGGGAAAACCTCAGATTCATCCGCCGGTTTTTTATAATGCGGTCTTTACGGAACTACCTTCTATTTCCTTTCCGCAGGATTAAAAATATTCCGCCGAATCGGCGGACTTACAGACAGGGACGGTACTTTCTGAATTTTTACAGGAAACTGACATTCTTCCGTCAATTGATATTCCTCGTTACTCTTAAATTATACCTAAAGAAAACTGTGTGTCAATGAAAACATCTGTGAACCGGAAAAGTCTGTTCGGAGGAGTGCCTGAGGCGGGCTGTCGCAGAATCGCTTACTATTTGAAATTATAATAT
>DYRK01000154.1 GCA_020718785.1 Desulfatirhabdium butyrativorans
ATGATGAAAGAGAAAGTCGTTTTTCTGACAGGTATTTTTGTGCTGTTTGCAACAGCAGCAGTTATCCCGGCTCAGGCAAGGTCGCTGGAAGAGATCAGACAGTCCAAAGAAATCCGTATCTGTCTTTCTTCCGATATCCTTGTCACGCCGGAACCGCCGGACTGTCGCGACAATTGTAAGTTTTCCGGATTGATTTATGAAGAATCAGCGGCTTTTGCGAATACGCTCGGAAACGAGATTCAGCCGAAATTCCTGAATGTGGGGTGGGATGAGCAGTTTTTCAACAAGGAAGGAAAAATTGTCTATGAAGCGGATTATACGCCCGCGCTTCTTGATTCAGAAAAATGCGATTTTTTTCCGACACATCTCACCAAAAACGAATGGCGCTTAAAGAAAATGGATTTTGTCACGCTTTTCCCGAACCGCATGATGGTCATCGTCCGCAAATCTGAAAAAGCAGGATTCAAAAGCGTTGCCGACTTGGCAGGAAAATCAGCCGCCATGTCAGACGCCACTTCCTATTCCACATGGCTGAAAGAACAGAACCGGACAGTATTTGCAGCAAATCCGGCTAAAATACAATTCGTTAAAACAGGTGACGAGGGCGTCAATGAGGTGGAGACGGGCAAAGCTGATTTTACGCTCATGGATTCGGACAAGGCAATATGGCTGGCGCGCCATGTTCTGAAAAATGCCACTGTAGCCTTTCCCGTAGGTCCCACTGATGAAATCGGCTGGGCTTTCCGCAAGGAAGATAAAGACCTTCAGGCAGCGGCGCAGAAATTTTTTGATGAAAACCGCTCCGCCGCATCGCTTCTGAACAAAATATGGGAAAGCTATTTCGGCATTACCATGAATATGTTCATTTCCATCATCAAAGCCACCGAGTAAGCTCATGGGACTTCCGAAGTTGCGAAACTTCGGAAGTCCGATTCCGGAAAAGACAAAATATGATTCATATTTTCAGGCGTTCCGTCAAAGCCAGATTCATCATTATCACAGTAAGCATAGTCATGACGGTTGTTGTGGTTCTGACTTGGGTAACCGCATGGACTTCCGCAAGACTTCTGAAAGAGGAATCCGAAAGACAGCTCTCTCAGTCTTTATCTCAAAGCCTTGAAATGTTATCCGGATTCATGAATGCCCGTGAAGTCAATCTGGAAATCTGGTCTTCAAATCCTCTTGTTGATGCGGTTTTCGGGGATCCTGCGCTGGCAATGGTCTTTGTGCCGAGTCTGCGGGAACATTTTTCAAAAATCAGAGAAAAAGAACCCTGGATTTCAAATATTTTTTTAATTCAGCAAGATGCAGTTGTCTATGATGATTCCGACGCGTTTGAATTTTCCGAGGGATCGGAGGGAATGCCTGAGGGAACGAAAAGACTGATTTCAGCGCCTGACAAGGGGATCGTCGTTGTCAATCTGAATCAGTTCAATCGGAAATCGAATAAAAATGTGATACTCATCAAGCGCAATATTGTCAAAAAAGGAACTGCGGCAAACGGAAATTTCATCGTTCTGATTCTTGATCCGGAGATCATGAACAGCAGGCTTTTCGGCAATATTCGGATCGGCAAGCGGGGATTTATTTCCATAGCTGCCGAAAGCCTGTCAGGAGATATTGTGATTGCAAAATACGGACAGTCCGGAATCGAAGAGGAATGTTTTTCGGAAACCCGGGACCGGTGGAAACGCTTTTCAGATATTCCGGATCGCTGCGGTTCCATTATCCTGAGAAAACAGATCATACCGGATTATCCTTTGGCAGTCATAGGTGTAGCCTCTCTCGATGACATCCGTGAACCGGTCAGTTATCTGGTTTTTCTCTCGGTGATTTTCAGTCTGCTGGCTTCGGGTTTCGGTATCTGGAGCGCGGTCTTTTTTTCAGGAAAACTCATCAGTCCCATTTTCAGGCTCATTCATACCATCGGCTTGATTTCAAAAGGAGATCTGACCCAGCGGGTTCATCTGAACCGGGAAGATGAACTCGGAATTCTTGCAGCAGCCTTCAATGAAATGACGGAACGCTTGCAGGCAAATCATCTCGCGCTGCAAGAGGCTGAAAAAAAATACCGGAGTATTTTCGAAAATGCCGTGGAAGGCATTTTCCAGTCTGAACCGGATGGCCGGATTATCCGTGCAAACCCGGCATTTGCAAGGATTATGGGCTATGAGTCTCCGGAGAGTCTGATTTTGTCTCATGCCGGAATCACGGACCGCAGCTATCTGAATCCGGAACACAGGGGAGAAATCCGGAGTATTCTTGACAGAGACAGATGGATCATGGGATTCGAAACCCAGCTTTTCCGCAAAGACCGCAGCACAATATGGGTGACCGTATCCGCGCGGTCCGTTTCAGATATTGACGGGAATGTGCTTTATTTTGAAGGCTCGATAACAGACATTACGGAACACAAGGAAAAAGAAAAAGCCGAAATCAAGCGGGAGATTGCCGAAGCTGCCAACAGGAAGATTATGGAAAGTATTCATTACGCCAAGATGATCCAGCGCTCTCTGCTGACCGATCCGGATGAGATCAGAACCTATCTGCCGGACAGTTTCTTTATCTGGGAGCCGAGAGATATTGTGGGCGGAGATATTTTCTTTACGGAAAAACTCGAAGACGGCTTTGTCATTGCCCTTGTTGACTGCACCGGACACGGAGTCCCGGGCGCGTTTATGACGATGATCGCCTCCTCGGGTCTGAGAAAAATCATCCGGGATGAAGGCTGTCATGATCCGGCTGAAATTTTGAAACGGCTCAATCATTTTGTCAAAAAAACGCTTCATCAGGATACGAAATATGCGGTTTCGGATGACGGATTGGACGCGGGAATCTGTTTTATAGAATCGGAGAGCAGAACTGCACGCAGGCTTGTCTTTGCCGGAGCAAAACTGTCTCTGTTTTTCGTTCATAACGGTGAAGTCAATGTTATCAGAGGGGATAAACAGAGCATCGGATACAGACGCTCGGACCTGAATTTCGATTTTACCGATCATACAATCCTCATTGAAAAAGGAACAGTTTTTTATATGGCAAGCGACGGCTTTACCGACCAGCTGGACGGCAGGGACCGCCGGTTCGGCACCGGAAGATTCAGGGAACTGCTGAAAACAATCGCTTCCCTGCCTTTTGAGAAACAGCGGGAAATGCTGCTTGAGGCTTATGAAGCCCATAAGAGAAACAAACCGCGGCAGGATGATGTGACGGTGGCCGGTTTCGGGTTTTAAATAAATCTGATTCTGATTCTAACGCTTTTTGTGGTCTGGGCGTTGGGAATGTCAGTTCGGGTCAGAGATCCGAACCAACATATATGACCGACTGTAACTGTCTGAAATTAACGTGAGTTCGACATAAAAAATTTTTGCTGTCATTCCGAGTGCAGCGAACCCGCAACGAAGAATTCTCTAATCCCTTTACGCAGGCGGACGATTTCCCCCTTTTTTAAAGGGGTATCAATTAGTATTTTCAGTATGTTAAACAGAAATACCCCCTGCCCCACTTTGAAAAAAGGTGGATTCACGCACTGACTGCATAACGTGAGTTCGTAATTTTTAGCTGAAAGGATAATATGATGAAACTGAAATCTGTGATTGTTATTATTTTATTGTCTGTCGGAAATGTTGTTTTTGCAGAAGAAACCCGATTGTCCGAAATAGGACTTTCAGCAGAAGAATATTCATTTTTGAAACAGCATCATACACTGCGGGTGGGAGTCGGTATTGCATGGCCCCCGTTTCAGTATCTGGAAAACGGTGAATTCAAGGGAATAGCATCCGATTATATTGACATAGTAAGCGAAAGGCTCGGTATCCGTATGGAAATTGTAAAAAATGTTTCATCGTTTCAGCAGGTGCTGGAAATGGCTGAAAAACGGGAAATTGATGTATTGGGATGTGTTACCGAAACTCCTGACAGGAAAGAATATATGGATTTTACAAAACCTTATTTTTCTTCCCCGGTGGTCATTATCACTGCCAAAGACGCCCCGTTTGTCGGAGGGCTTGCCGATCTTAACCGGAAAAAAGTGGCCTTTGTAAAGACCTTGGCTGACTATTCAAGAGTAAAAGATAACTATCCCCTTATTATTCCATACGTTGTCAGCACACCTGCGGAAAAACTCGAGGCGGTTTCATTCGGCAAAGCAGACGCATGTATAGAAAATTTGGCAGTAACAAGTTATTTTATTCAGAAACATAATCTGGAAAACCTTAAAGTTGCAGCAAAATCGGGGCTTCCCGGCACTGAACTTGCATTTGCAAGCCGCAATGACTTGCCCTTGTTATGCAGTATTTTCAATAAAGCAATAGCCTCTATTACCAAAGAAGAACACGATGCTGTTTATAAGAAATGGCTACCTGTCCGGTTCGAATATAAGGCTGACTGGTCTGAAATTCTCAAATGGCTGATTTTAATCGGGACTGTTTTTGCCATAATTCTGGGAACAACGCTTTTCTGGAACAGAAGGCTGTCAGCAGAAATTTCCGTGCGTAAACAGGTGGAAAAAGCTCTGCAGACTTCCAAGGAAACTGCGGAAGCCGCTAATAAAAAAATTATGGAAAGTATAAATTACGCAAAAATGATACAGCGTTCCCTGCTTGCAAATCTCGATGTCGTAAAATCTTATCTTCCGAAGAGTTTTTTTATCTGGGAGCCGCGAGATATTGTAGGCGGGGATATTTTCTACACAGATGCTTTTGAAGACGGTTTTATCGTAGCAGTGATTGACTGCACGGGACACGGGGTTCCGGGTGCTTTTATGACTATGATAGCAATTTCGGCGTTGAGAAGAATTATAAGAGACGACGGCTGCCATGACCCTGCCGAAATTCTGAAACGTCTTAATTTTATTGTCAGAACAACGCTTCATCAGGATCAGGCTTATGCGGTTTCGGATGACGGGCTGGATATCGGGATATGCTTTGCAGGAACCGGCAGCCGGAATCGGAAACCGTCTTTTCCGCAAAAATCAGGTTTCCCGGCTCTGACTTTTGCCGGTGCGAAAATGCCTCTTTATTTTGTGAACAACGGACAGGTCTCTGTTGTAAAAGGCGATAAAAAAAGCATCGGCTATAAACGTTCCGACCCGGATTTCAGTTTTACGAATCATACCGTGACTGTTCAAAAAGGAATCTGCTTTTATATGGCAACCGACGGATTTACGGACCAGCTGGACGGCAATGACCGCCGGTTCGGCACCAGAAGATTCAGGGAGCTTCTGAAAGAAATTGCTCCTCTGCCCTTTGAAAAACAGCGGGAAATGCTGCTTGCGGCATTCGAAGCTCATAAGGGAACTATGCAGCGGCAGGATGATGTGACGGTGGTGGGCTTCGGCTTTTGATATATACGGTAGAAAACTTCCGGAGTGCAAAAATAGAGCGCAGCGGTTTTTTGCATTGGCCGGATTTCCGAAAGCTACAGTGCAAAAAAGCGCTTCGCTCTATTTTTGCACTCCGGATTGAAATATATGTAAGCAATCAAATTTTATGGAGAAAAATATGATACGAGTTAAAAATTTGTCAATACATGCTGCTTTGTCGTTATCATTTGTTTTTCTGATCGCAGCAACATCCGGACTGATCGCATATATTTCTCTTCAAAACGGAAAACATGCCGTCGAGGATTTGGCAAAACATCTGCAAGTTCAGATTGCTGTAAGCATTCAGGAAAAACTCGGCGATTATCTGGCAATGCCCCGTCGTCTCAATCGGCTGAATGCGGATAAGATTGAACAGGGGTCTGTCACGCTTCAGGATCCGGGAGGATTGCACCCTGTCTATATCCGAGAGCTTCATGCCTTTGATATGGTCGCTTTTGTCGGCATCGGCATAGAAAAACAGGGAGATTTTGCCGGCGCGGGGCGCAGAGAAGATTACTTCAGCATCAATCTGATGAATCGGGCGCAGGACAATATCTATCGCGTTTCCGAGATTGACAGTCAGGGCAAGGTGATTCGCTTACTGAGCGAAATACCTGATTATGACGCCTGCACCCGTGCATGGTACAAATCTGCGAAGCAGGCTCGCAAAGCCGCATGGAGTCCGATCTATATCTGGGCCACAGGATTTGATATCGGCATTACGGCAGTGCTTCCGGTTTACGATACCGCCGGAAATCTGCTCGCTGTGCATCAGTCGGTTCTGACATTGGATTTCATCTCCCGATTTCTTAAAGGACTGAAAATCGGGAAATCCGGACAGGTTTTTCTCATGGAACAGGACGGAATGCTTGTGGCTTCATCAAGTTCTGAAAAGCTGATACGGAAGGGAGTCAAAGACTTCGAGCGATTTAAGGCAGCCGAAAGCGAAGAACCGTTCATCCGCAAAGCGGCGATACATCTCGGCGCTCAGTTCGGAGATATGAACCGCATTCCCCAAAATTATCACACAAATATAAAGATTGAAGGAAAGCCTTATTTTTTATCAGCGGCCAAACTGAGCGATCCGCACGGATTGAATTGGATCATTGTAACAGGGCTGCCTGAATCCGATGTTATGCAGCAGATTGACATCAATACAAGAACTACGATTCTGCTCTGCATGGCGGCATCGCTTGCCGCCATACAGCTCGGTCTTATCATTGCCCGCAGACTGACCTCTGCGAATCAGCGTTTGGAATTGGAAATTATCGAGCGCAAACAGGCCGAAGAAGCAGCAGAATCAGCAAATCGAGCCAAAAGCGAATTTCTTGCCAACATGAGTCATGAACTGCGGACGCCTCTGAATGCGGTGATCGGTTTTTCAAGACTCATGACTCGCAGCAGGAATCTTACTCCCGAACAACTGGAAAATCTGAGAATTATTTATCGGGGCGGCGAGCATTTGCTGAATCTGATCAACGATGTACTGGATATGTCCAAAATTGAAGCAGGCAGGATTATTCTGAATGAAGCAGATTTTGACCTGCATATTCTCCTGGATGATATTAAAGATATGTTTCAACTGCGGGCAGAAGATAAGAAACTGTTTTTTGACTTTGAACTGGATATTCCTCAATATGTCAGAGGCGATGAATCCAAACTGCGTCAGGTGCTGATCAATCTCATCGGCAATGCGGTCAAATTCACCCTTGAAGGCGGGATTGTTGTCAGGGTGAGGGGTGAGAGGTCAGGGGAATCACCCCTTACCTCTGACCTCTTACCCCTCACCTTTGAAATTCAAGACACGGGTCCGGGAATGACAGAAGAAGAAATAAACAATCTGTTTCAGCCTTTTGTGCAGACTGCCGCAGGATATAAATCCCGTCAAGGCACAGGATTGGGTCTGAGCATCAGCCGCAAATTTATTGCTCTCATGGGCGGCGACATAAGCGTCAGAAGCAAACCGGGGCAGGGTTCGTTATTTCAATTCAGCATCAGAGTCGTTCCGGTTCATCACCTGCCGGAAAGCGTGTGTAAAATCAGCAGACAGGTTATCGGATTGCAGGCCGGTCAGCCCTCATATCGCATTCTGATTGCCGATGACAGGGAAGACAACCGGAAACTCATAGCAGAACTTATGAAACCGCTCGGTTTTCAAATCCGGGAAGCTGAAAACGGTATGACTGCCGTGCAGATTGCAGATGAATGGAAACCGCTTATGATCTGGATGGACATGCGGATGCCGGTCATGGACGGGTATGAGGCAACCCGGCAGATCAAATCCAAAGGCGATTCCCCTGTGATTATTGCGGTGACTGCCAGTGTATTTGAAGATGAACGGGCTTTGGTTATCGCAGCGGGCTGCGATGATTTTCTGAGAAAACCGTTTAAAGAATCAGAAATTTTCGATATACTGGAAAAGCATACCGCTATATGCTTTATCCGGGAAGAAGACAGTCCGAACTCACAGAAACACGAAGAAAAACAGATGGATGATAAACTTATTCTGAGCGCCGTAAAAGCTTTGCCGCAAGAATTGCTGTATGAACTTGAACAAGCTTCTGTAAGGGGAGATACACTGGCAATCGAACGCATAATTGAGCAAATCCGTTTTCTGGATGCTCCGCTTGCCGATACCTTAAAAACTCTGGCTGACAATTTTGAATATGATCGGATTTTGGAATTGCTAACAAAAAGAATTTGAATATAATGTGAGGGCGATATAAAAATTCAGCCTTTGAAATCAGGGCGTTTTTATCCTAACTTTTTTAAAGGGGGACAGGGGGGAGTTCTGCGTCGCCGGCGGAAAATCCCCCTCGGTCCCCCCTTTACAAAAGGGGGAGAGTTCAACTGTCTGAACGGTCATTTTCCCGTTATGACGCTCCTGCGTCGTAACTCATAACCGTTCCCGCGCAGGAGTGTGGGAACAAGGTAAAAAGGGAGTTTTAACATGAAAGAATTAAAGCGAAAAACTTTTGTTGCGGCAGTGATTATTCTTGGCATTATTTTCTTTGCGTGGCTCAATTTTTCCCCGAAGGAGCCGATAAAAGCGGGCCTGGTTGCCACCCTGACCGGCGCCAAATCAGGCGTCGGTGTCTTCCAGCGCAACGGCACCATTCTGGCTTTTGAAGAAGTAAACCGGGCGGGCGGCATCAACGGCCGTATGCTTGAACTGATTGCCCGGGATGACGGCGGGAATACTGAAATCGCCGCGAAGAGTGCTGATGAACTTGCGGATATGGGGGTAACGGCAATCCTGGGTCATACTTTCAGCACCCAGACTCTGGCTATGGTTCCGGTAGCCGACAAACGCAAAAAACTTTTAATCGGCCTTTCTGCCAGCTCAACAAAACTCTCCGGCAAAGATGATTTCTTTATCCGAATCTCGGCAACCGACGATCTGCGGTCGCCGGCTCTGGCTACAGCGGCTTTCAAACTCGCCGGGGTCAGAAAAGCGGTCGGGATATTCGATCAGGCAAACGCGGTCTATGGGGAAGGATACCTTGCGCTTTTCAAAAGCCGTTTTGAAACTCTCGGGGGGGAAATGGCGGCTGTGATTTCAATAGACTCCCGGCACGAAGTCAGCCATATCGGGACAGCGGAAGAAATTCTCCGGTACAAGCCGGACTCTGTGGTCTTCACGCTCCCGAGCATTCACAGCGCCATGATCTGTCAGCATCTGGCAAAATATGACGGGACAATCCGTTTTTTCGGTACAGGTACTTTTACCGAACATGATTTTGTCCGCTTAGGTGGTAAAGCCGTGGAAGGGGCAACCTTCGTGGACACAATTCATATGGATTCAGCGAATCAGCAGTTCCGGGAGATAAGGCGCTGTTATGCGGAGCGTTTCGGAACGGATGCCGACAGCAGCGCCATAGAAACTGGTCGAATATGTTCTTTCACGGCTCAAACACCCTCATGAATTTCTCGAACGGATTCAACATCTGTATGAACATAAATCCGAATCAAGTCAGGATGAAGTCGAATTTACTGACGGGAGAATCCTTGAACGGCATTCCTCACCGGTTATTACATCCGAAAAACAGTATATCGGAAGAATCTGGTTTTTCAGAGACATCAGCGAGCGAAAAGCCGCAGAAAAAAAACTTCTTGCCGCAAACAAAGCGGTTATGGACAGTATTCATTATGCCGAACTGATACAGCAATCCATTCTGCCCAATATAAACGAAATGAAAACGGCCATGCCGGACAGTTTTTTTATCTGGCTGCCCCGGGATATTGTAGGCGGAGACATTTTTTTTGTTCATTTCTTTAACGACAGCTTTGTGCTTGCGGTAATTGACTGCACCGGACACGGCGTTCCGGGCGCCTTTATGAGCATGATCGCTTTTTCTGCCTTAAAAAGGATTATAAGTGACGGAAACTGCGACAATCCGGCTGAAATTTTGAAACGGATGAATAAAATTGTCAAAACATCTCTCAGGCAGGATACGGCTTATGCGCTTTCCGATGACGGTCTGGATGCGGCAGTCTGTTCTGTGAAAATAAAAGATGCCTGTTCCGAACTGACCTTTGCCGGAGCAAAGCTTCCCTTGTATTATGTTCAAAACAATGAAATAAGTTTTATCAAAGGCGACAAAATAAGTATCGGTTACAGGCGTTCAAATTTGAATTTTGAATTTACCAATCACACAGTAAGAATTGAAAAAGGCATGAGCTTTTATATGGCAACTGACGGTTTCACAGACCAGCTCGGAGGGGAAAAGCGCAGGCGGTTCGGTTCCGTCCGTTTCAGAGAACTGTTGAAAAAAATCAGCAAAGAGCCTTTTGAAAACCGGAGAGAATTTTTGCTGAAAGCATTTGAAGAACACAGAGGAAACAATCAAAGAGTGGATGATGTCACTGTGGCGTGGTTCGGGTTTCAGAATAAAGGTGAGATTGCGGATGAACATTCGGAGAACAGAATGAAAGGCGGCACGAAAACCGTTTCTGACGGGTCTTCTGTTTTGCCGGCATAGCAAGAATTATCGGGGTTTCCGAGCGTCGGCTTCAGAATTATGTCAACGATAAATATGAAGATATTCCTAAAAAAGTGAACGTAAAAAAAAGACCAAAGGTCGGCTTACCCTTGAATGTGATGAGCTGCGGTCTTTTGTGAATAACAAGGGCGATAAGGTTTGGATCTGGCTCGCAAAAGACCGGGACACAGGTGAAATTGCCGGTGTTTATATCGGCAGCAGGGATAAAGAAGGAGCAAAGGGTCTCCGGGATTCCCTGCCCCCTGTTTATCGTCAGTGCTCGGTCTCTTACACGGATTTTTGGGAAGCGTACAATGCTGTTTTTCCATTTTCTGGATGCTCCGCTTGCAGATACCTTAAAAACTCTGGCTGACAATTTCGAATATGATCGGATTTTGAAATCGGTGACACTTCCACGGCGGCTGTAAAACGAGTTTTAAACTCGTTTTACTGTGATTTGAAACGGCGGCTGTAGAACGGGTTTAAAACCCGTTTTACTGTATAATTTTAAAGGAACTGAAACATGAACGAGCATATCTGTTATCACATCGGCGACGCCCCGGCATCAAGCATTCTTATCGTTGATGACAAACCGGAAAATCTCCGTCTGCTCTCAGGAATATTAAGAGAGCAGGGATACGGGGTGCGTACACTTCGCAAAGGAAGCATGGTCTTGTCATCTGTGCTGAATTCTCCGCCGGATTTGATCCTGCTGGATATAATGATGCCTGAAACCGACGGATACGAAGTATGCAGCCAACTGAAAGCCGATGAAAAAACCTGTAAAATACCGGTCATCTTTATCAGCGCGCTTAACACATTTTTAAGATTATTATGTAACATATTGAAAATCAATAATTATAAG
>DYRK01000155.1:0-6694 GCA_020718785.1 Desulfatirhabdium butyrativorans
GGTCAGACATTTCTGTCTGACCTTTATAATAAACAGGCAGGAATGCCTGTTCCACTGAAAAAAAATTATAACTCTTTAAGGATTCTTGCTTATATGATGAGCGAATACTGGCTTTCCTGCCTTTCCCGATTGGACTTTGCATTTCAGCCTATTGTCAATATCCACAGCGGGGTGTGCTACGGATGCGAAGCCCTGCTGAGAAATTACGAAGCAGCAGGCTTTTCATCCATATCGGCTTTTTTCGATCAGGCATTCCGTGACGAGATGCTGTATCAGGTGGATCTGGCACTCAGAGAAAAAGCTATCCGGAAATTTTCGGAATTCTCATGGAAACATCAGGTCAGACTCTTTCTCAATTTAGACAACCGGCTTTTGGATTCTTCGGATTACCAGTCCGGAAATACCCTGAAAATGCTCGAAACCTATCGTCTCCCCCAGGATACGGTCTGCTTCGAACTTTCGGAAAAGCAGAAACTCAACGATGTCCGGGAAGCCATCCGGATTCTCAATGTCTATCGCTCTCAGGGATTCAAAATCGCTGTGGATGACTGCGGTACCGGCTTTTCCGGTTTGCAGGTCCTTTACTACACCCGCCCTGATTTTATCAAAATTGACCGTTTTTTCATCAAGGATATTGAAAATGATCCGGACAAACGGCTGTTTGTCGGGAGTATTGTCAATATTGCCCATCTCATGGGAAGTCTCGTGGTTGCCGAAGGCATTGAGACAAAGCAGGAATACTACGGATGCCGGACTATCGGCTGCGATCTGGTTCAGGGCTATTTTGTCCAGATTCCGGAGACTGACATCTCCCGGCTTAAAAGCCGGTATGAACACATCCATGAGTTAAGCACTATGGAGCAGCGGGATAAAAATGCCGAGGATAAAAAACTCATCAGTACGGAAATGACCTGCATTGAGCCGATTTCCTGCCGATGTGAGATATTCGAAGCCTTCAAGGTATTCCGGCAGAAAAAAGATCAGAACTTTTTCCCTGTGGTCAATGACAACGAAGAACCGCTGGGAGTCATCAGCGAGAAGAGTTTCAAAGATTATGCCTACTCGCAGTACGGCACGGCATTGCTTCAGAATCCGGCTTTCGGAAAAAGTATTGCCAAATTCATCACCAAATATCCCATTGCAGATATTCATACTCCGGTGGAAAAAATTCTGGAAATCTATTCCCGGAATGAAAACATCGAGGGGATTCTCATCATGGAAGACATGAAATACAAAGGATTTCTGAGCGCGCATTCGCTGCTGAAAGTTCTCAATGAAAAAAATATCGCTCTTGCGAGAGATCAGAATCCCCTGACGCGGCTTCCGGGCAATACGCTGATTCACGAATATGTTTCCCAGGCATTGCAGGACAGACAGAATCAGTATATTCTGGTTTACTTTGATTTCGACAACTTCAAACCCTATAACGACACTTACGGTTTCCGCCACGGGGACCGGGTGATTCTGCTTTTTGCAGACCTGCTGAGAGCCGGAACGCAGTATGTGAACCGCTTTGCGGGTCATATCGGGGGAGATGATTTTTTCATGGGCGTCCACGGGACGCCGCTGGAAAAAATCTGTTCTCATGTCGCCAAAATGACAGAAGAATTCCGGAAAAATGCAGAAAGCTTCTATGATCCCGAAGCCATCAGAAAAGGATATATCGTTTCCAAAGACCGGGACGGAAGCGACAAAGCTTTTCCGCTTCTGACTGTCAGCGCGGTGATTCTGGAACTGCCCGCGCTGCGCTCTTCTATCGCTTCTGTCGAGGAAGTCAGCAGAATTCTGGCAAAATACAAGAAGTCAGCCAAACAGTCTGCTGAAAAACTTCATGTCATAAGGCTTGGGGGTGAGACAAAGACGGCTTCCGAAGCCTTTGAAACAGAGGATTCATACGGCCCGGGACCTTCTAATGAATCGTACCGCCTGAGGCAAAGCGAGGCTCATGAAGCGGAAGCAGTATGTCTGCCGCTGCTTTGACTTTCAGCAGAATGTCGTATGCTTCATAGACATTGACATGGGTTCCCGGAGGAATGACTTCCATTTCCATTGCCTTTATTGCCTTGGGCGGATTAAAATTCTCCTCAATCACGCAGAATCCTGTGATGGCTGCCTTCCCTTTCGCTGTGCTGATAAAAACCGTCAGACCGCCCTCGGTATGTGCAGGGGTGTGCATGACCTGAATGCCGGGGAAAATTTCCCGGTCTTTGCCAATCGTTCTGATCTGCTCCTTTTCCTCGACCTCTTCGATATAATCTTCCATATAACGGAAATCGAGCGGATGGGGATTGTGTATGCGTTCCAGTTCTTTTTCATGCACGTAAATCTCGGCATTGACACATTTGCAGTCATTTTCACAGTGATCGTTATGCAGATGCGTATGAATCACAGCATCAATATCTTCAGGAGTCATATTCCATCGGGCAAGCCCTTTTTCAAAAGTATAAATTTTTCCGCCCAGGGCTTTTTCCCTGTCCTTAGACTGTATAGGACTCATTTCCCCGGTATCCACAAGGATTTTTTTATCTCCGCCCTCAATATACCAGCAGTAAACCGGAATGGTATAAGTCTCGCCGTAACCGTGCTGATAAGTCATCATGCTCTTGTCGAAAATTTTGCTCCCCATGACAATGGGATGTATCCTGTATTGACTCATATCCGAATTTCACACCTCACGTTTTCTTTGCTCAAATGTCTCAAGAGAATCCTGCCGCTCTTTTGTGGAAACACAGGCAAGACAAGCCTCGGCTTCATAATCCATGAGTTCTTCAAGGCTGACTTCATGGGCAATCCGAAGTCCTTTTTTGATCATTTTTATAGAAAAAGCCGAATTCGCAGCGATTTTTTTTGCCATGACTCTGACTTCCTCTGCAAGCCGGTCCGCAGGAACAGCTTTGTTGACCAGCCCGATACGCTCGGCTTCTTTTCCGTCAATATTTTCTGCGGTAAAAAGAAGTTCCCGGGCTTTTCCCGGACCGATCAGATCCTGAATCAGCCGCATTGCCCCGCCGGTAACAGATGAGGTGACTCTGGCTTCGGGAGACCCGATCTGCGCGTCTTGTGCGGCAATGCGGATATCGCAGGCAAGGGCCAGTTCATATCCGGAGCCGAGAGCGTAACCGTTAATAGCCGCAATGGTCGGTTTCTCAAATCGGATAATCTTTCCCGAAGCTTCCTGAAGTTCTTCCAAATAATCCCGATAGGCTTCCGCACTCCGGGTTTTGGATTCTTTCAGGTCCGCACCCGTAGAAAAGGCTCTGCCCTCTCCTGTAAAGATCAGCACTTTGATATCAGGATCATTTTTCGCATCTTCCAAGGCAGCCTGAACCTCGATCCATAGCTGTTTGTTCATGGCATTCAGCACCTCGGGCCGGTTCAGTCTGATCGTGGCGATGCCTTCCGATTTTTCATAAATGATACATTCGAAATTCATATCTGACTCCTCTGTACCCCGGTTTTCTCCGTACTGTATCCCCCCAATGCCTCCACGCGTTTCTTAAATGCCGCGGTGTCAATGGTTTCAAGCAGAATCCTGATATTCTCCGAGTCAAAATGCTCTTCGGGAATAACAAGCTCATATTGCTCTGTGACTACGGGAATGAAATCAAGATTCAGGGCTTTTGCAGCAGCATAAATTCCGAGTCCCACATCTGCCGAGCCGCTTAACACAGCCACGGCAACGGACATGTGCGTGAATTCCTCATCCGCATATCCTTTTATCCGAGCAGGAGTTATGCCCATCTGATTCAGGCGGAAATCGAGCAGAATCCGTGTGCCTGAACCGCCCTGACGGTTGATAAAAGTAATATCTTCACGCACAAGGTCTTCAATGCCTCTGATGTTTTTGGGATTTCCCCGTGCCACGATGAATCCCTGATCTCTCAACACCAGATGAACCAGCTTTACCGGGGTATCCGGGAGATATCGCCTGATATAAGAGATATTGTAAGACCCGTCTTCGGTATCCAGCAGATGAGAACCCGCAAAATGACATACCCCTTTTTTTACAGCCATCAGACCGCCCATGCTCCCGACATGACTCGAAGACAGAGTCAGATGACTATGCTTTGCCCGGAGTTCGTCGGCAAGCACATCCAGCGTGTTGTCATGACTTCCGACCGCAACAATAGTATTGCGAATCAGAGAAAGGGGTTTCAGAAGCTCGGCAAACACCGGCTCATTATCTTTCAAGCCTTCGATATGATTGGGAATGCGGATGATGCCGTCTGCCTCGGTGATGGAAGTGATACATCCCGCGCCTCTGGGCAGCGGTGTTGCCACAATCCGCTTGCCCACCATACCGAGCTTGACCCGAAGAAATTCTTCCACTCCGAGCTTGGAAGCGATTTTCCGGGTAGGTTCTACCTGAACGGTGAGACGTTCAACATCCGGCTGCCCCAGCATTCTGCATATCAGAGGGCGCACAAACTGCTCAAAAGCAATGATGGCCGATACCGGATATCCCGGTATTCCGAAAACCGGCTTATTTCTGACTACACCTATAATCACAGGCTTTCCGGGCATAATAGTCACGCCGTGAACCAGCACTTCGCCCAGATTCAGTACTGCATCCTTTGAGTAGTCTTCCGATCCTGCGGATGAGCCGCCCACGGTCAGCACTATGTCAAAGTCGGCTTTGACTGCCTCATCCACAGCCTCTGTAATGGTTTTTAAATCATCTTTCAGCATCTCATGCCGGACATAAACGCCTCCGCAGGCTTCGGTCAGCTTGCCGAGAACAAAAGAATTAGTTTCAAATATCTGTCCCGGTTCAAGGGCTTCGACAGCAGCACTTCGCCAGTCCGCAAGTTCCGATCCCGTAGGAATAATCAGTACTTTAGGCTTTTTTTTCACGGAAACCGAAAAAATTCCTCCGGACAGCAACGCGCCTACGCAATAGGGCGTAATGAGATGATTCTGGGGAAAGAGAAGTTCTGTGGCAACAATGTCTTCGCCCATTTTCCGTACATTCTGCCAGGGAAATGCCGGAGCTTCGATCCGAATCCGCTGCAGGGCATGGATTGCCTCCTCCTGCGTGTGGATATGCTCGATCATAATCACGGCATCGGTATTTTCAGGAAGAACATGACCCGTATTTACAAAAAAGGCATCTTTGCCGATAAGCAGTTCTTTGGGCCGGGTTTCGCCTGCGCCGAAAGTGATTTCCGCTTTTACGGCAATTCCGTCCATTGCAGCGGCATGGAAATTGGGAGAAGAAATTTTTGCTGTCACCGGTTCCGCGGTCACACGGCCCACCGCGTCCGGAACCGGAATCATCTCGCGTGAACAGATGCCTGCGCCTTCGGGAAATCGCTCACAGAGGATTTTCCGGGCGTCTTCCAGTGTCTTCATTTTCAGATACACATTACGGTCCGATGTTTTCATTATGCTCTCCGCTCAATGCCTTATCCACGAATTGATAAAATCCTGAACCTGATTTTTGACAGTCTCCGAAGGTTCCGCAAATTCACAGCCGAACAGGATATGTTTGAATGCTTTATAATTCTGAACCCATCGGATATACACCTCCAGATCGGAAACAAAGCGTAAATTTCTTTCGCCTTTGATTTCTTTAAGCTTCATACGGTCGTTTGCCTTTATCGCGATTGTTTCGTCCTTTCTGATGCTCAGACCCAGTCCTCCCACACTCAGATCCATAACAATGGCACTGATTATTTTTCCCTGCATCCCGGGAACGGTAAACACAGCCACAGGCCCGGTTTCCATGGAAAAAAACATACGTTTATATTGTCTTCTCTCTTTTACATCCATCATACCCTCCGTAAAAGTGATTTCACTGCGTCATCGGTCGGAGATATACGAAAGAGTATGATCTCCGACCTGCTTCCTTGTGAAATTCAATTTCTGAAAATCTACAGAGAATTTTCAATTCTCAAAGCAATCCCCGTAAATAACCCGCTTAACCCGCCCGTCTGCAAGTTTCAGCAGCAATGCGCCGTCGTCATCCACATCTATGGCTGTTCCTTCCGACACCTCGCGTGTTGTCACGACCTTTACATACCTGCCGATGGTCAGGGTGTATTTTTTCCATTCGGAAATCACATTATCAAACCCCTGAGTCATCCGGTCTTCGAATACGTCGAGAAATTCGGAAAGAAGTTCTTCTTTCGAGATTTCCCGGCCCAATATCTTTTTTATCGAGGATGCGTTTGGCTCTTCGCTGCTCGGATCATTGTTTACATTGATACCGATGCCGATATTCACAAACGCAAGCCTATCGGCATTCAATTCCATTTCAGAAAGTATTCCTACAATCTTTTTCTCATTTACGAGAATATCGTTGGGCCATTTTACAAACGCAGGAATATCAAAGAGCCGGCGAAGTGTCACTACAAGAGACAATGACGCGGCAAAATTGAGTTTGTAGCCCGATATATGCGGAATATCGGGTCTGAGAACAATAGTCAGCCAGAGTCCCCCTTCCGATGAAAGCCAAGACCGGGACAGCCGCCCCCGTCCGGCATTCTGTCGTTCCGCAATGCAGACCGTAAAACCGGGACAGCCCTGCCGTGCCGAATCTCTGGCAATATCCATCGTGGAAGTCACTTCGCCGAAGCGCAGAATATCCCATATTTTATGAGGAGGTGAGAGGTCAGCGGTTCGAGGTGAGAGGTAAGAACCTCTGACCTCTGACCTTTTTTCCTTCATATTCCCAAATATGCCTTTTTTACTG
>DYRK01000155.1:6794-11175 GCA_020718785.1 Desulfatirhabdium butyrativorans
ACCTCTGACCTCTGACCTTTTTTCCTTCATATTCCCAAATATGCCTTTTTTACTGCCTCGTTTGAAAGCAGATTTGCCGATGAATCCGACAGTGTAATTCGCCCGTTTTCCATGACATAACCGCGGTGGGCCACTTTCAGCGCAAGATTGGCATTCTGTTCCACGAGAAAAACAGTAGTATTCTGTTCGGCATTTATCTGTCTGATGATCTCGAATATCTTTCTGACGATAATCGGCGCAAGCCCCAGCGAAGGTTCGTCTAACAGCAGAAGCCGGGGTCTGGCCATCATGGCACGAGAGATGGCAAGCATCTGCTGTTCCCCGCCGCTCAAGGTTCCACCGGGCTGGTTACGGCGTTCCGCCAGAATGGGAAAGAGCGCAAAAATATATTCGAGGTCTTTTCGGATGCCGTCTTTGTCTTTCCGCAGAAATGCCCCCATGTCCAAATTTTCCATGACCGTAAGAAAAGGAAAAATACGGCGTCCCTCGGGAACCTGACTGATGCCCAGAGAGACAATCTGATCCGGACTCAGACTATGGATAGGTCTGCCCATGAAAAATATCTCCCCGGTCTTCGGGGGGACAATTCCCGAAACAGACATAAGGGTGGTAGTCTTGCCCGCGCCGTTTGCGCCGATAAGGGTAATAATTTCTCCTTCGGAAACTTCCAGACTGACATCTTTCAATGCCATGATATTTCCGTAGAATGTCTGAATATTCGAAAGTTTAAGCATCTGTTTCTTCCCCGAGATATGCTTTTATCACTGCCGGATTGTTTTTTATCTCATCAGGTGTTCCGCGAGCAATGCGTCTGCCGTAATCCATCACAAAAATACGGTCAGACAGTCTCATTACCAATTTCATGTCATGCTCGATGAGCAGAATGGAAATTCCTTCCCTGTCGCGGATGGTCTCGATCAGCCGGTCAAGTTCTTTGGTTTCATGGGGATTCATCCCCGCGGCCGGTTCATCGAGAAGCAGCAGAAACGGCTCTGTTGCCATTGCTCTGGCAATTTCAAGCCGACGCTGCGCGCCGTAAGGAAGATTTCCGGCAAGATCATTCACATATCGCTCTAGCCCGATTTTTTTCAGGATAGTATAACTATATTCCACAACCTGTTTCTCCTCGGCGACGTTTCTTTTTCCTCTGAACACCGCGCCCGCTATGCCCGAAGCCGTTCGGCAATGACGGCCGATCATGACATTTTCAAGCACAGTCATGCCGGGAAAGAGGCGGATGTTCTGAAATGTCCTTGCCATGCCTTTTTCCGTGACCTGATTCGGTTTCAAGCCGTTTATCCGTTCAGGTTTTTTTCCGGTCCGAAAGATATGAATATCTCCGTCGGTCGGGTTGTAAATACCTGTTATACAGTTAAAAAACGTAGTTTTACCCGCGCCGTTGGGACCGATAAGTGCAACAATTTCACCTTTTATGATATCCAGATCAAGGCGGTCCAATGCCCGGAGACCGCCGAAGTCCATACACAGATTCTTTACTTCCAGAATTGTTTCCATTTTCTGCCCTGTACATCAATTGGATATGTTTCCGGTTATACAGATTCAATTCTTAGCAACGGCTGGTTTCACCTATCCTGCCGAACCGTCTCTTCAAACTTATAGGTACGCCGCACTCTGGCAATCAGTCCCTGAGGACGGAAAACCATCATAAGAACCAGCGTGATGCCGAACATAAGCATCCGGTATTCTCCGAGTCCCCTGAGATATTCCGGCAGAAGAATCAGCACAAGCGCGCCGACAATCACTCCCATAATCGAACCCATACCGCCCAGTACTACTATGGAGAGAATCATGGCGGATTCGAGAAAAGTAAAGCTTGCGGGATTGATGAATGTGGTTTTTGCCGCAAACAGAACCCCGCCCATGCCTGCCCATGTCGCGCCCAAAGCAAAGGCTGTGAGCTTGGTTTTTGTCTTGTCTATGCCCATTGCCTGACATGCAATCTCATCTTCCCTCAAGGCAATCCATGCCCTGCCGATTCTGGAATTCTGCAGCCGGTTCACTACAAAAACCGTAAACAGAGTCAGAGCAATCAGAATAAAGTAGAGATAGACAGTTGCAGTGCTGAGAGACATCTCAAGTCCGAAAAATCCGGGTCTCGGAATGTTTGCGATACCGCTGGGACCGAATGAAAACTCATTATAGTTTTCCAGAATCAGCCGGATGATTTCTCCGAAGCCGAGGGTGACGATTGCGAGATAATCCCCGCGCAGCCTCAGCACCGGAAAGCCGAGCAGAATACCGGCTATGGCTGCAAGTCCTGCGCCGATGGGTAGAACTGCCCAGAATCCCAAACCGCAGTGATAGTTCAGCAGCCCATAGCTGTATGCTCCCACAGCGTAGAATGCCACATAGCCCAGGTCCAGCAGTCCGGCAAGTCCTACTACGATGTTCAATCCCAATCCCAGCATGACGTAGATGAGAGCGGTAGTCATGATATTGACCTGATACGCGGAAAAGACAAAGGGAAACACGGCAACAAAAATTGAAAGCATAATCAGTCCGGGAACATAGAATCTGCGGTCTTCCATGATCCGCTGACCGGGCGGCACTTCTATGCTGTCCCCGCTTTCGGATTTCTTCCTGCCGGCTTCTTTCCGGCCGATCAGCCAGCGCCACACAAAGGAAAGAAAAAAACTGCCGATTCCCACGATCATCATATTTTTCCATCGCCATTCGATCACGTTTTCGATGGTGTTGACGCGTATGACCATGATAGGAAAAGTCAGGAACATGAACCAGAGTGAAATGAGAAACGATCTTTTGATTCCTTCTGTTGTCACCACTCCTTTTATCTCCTTATAGTATCGCTATCGGTTGCTTATACAGATTTCCAGAAATTAAATTTCACTGCGTTACCGGTCAGAGATATACGACGCAGTATTATCTCCTCCCTGCTGCCTTGTGAAATTTAATTCCTGAAAATCTGTAGTTACGTTCACGTTATTATTCAGACATAATCTTTTCGTACTGAATTCTCACGTCAAGCCTGATATCATCTTCGCCGACTCCGTCAAAAGGATTTTCCAAATCTTCCTGAATATGATTTAGGCTGACCAATACAATGCTGTACAAAAACGAGAGCATATAACCCACAGCCGGGTAGTATTTCACCGCTATGCTTGCAAAATAGGGTCCGAACACAATGGGAAATGCTGTCAGAAACAGCTTGCTGTATGCCCTGAGCGCGACCGGCGTGCGGTAGAGACAGATATTCCGCATTTTTTCAAAATCAGCGATAATTGCTTTCACATACTGATTCGCTCTTGAAATTTCATTGGCAGGCACGCCCGCTGATCTCATCTCTTCATGCAGTCCGGAGAGAATCGAAAACTGCCTGTAAATCTCAGACAGCGATTCATGGGATTCGGAACGGGTATTTTTCAGATAGAGATGAAGCTGGTTGAATGTCTCCAAAGCCGTTTCTTTAAACTTGCTTTTCAGTTCGGCTTTTCCCTCTTTTTCGGGAACCCAGTCTCTGAAAGCATAGTACAAAGACATGATGTTTGCTTTGAAATCGGCGAAATATCCCAAAGCGTCCTCCCTGCGTTTGTATGCCGCATTGATAGAAAAGACCACGGGAAAAACAATGGCGATACCCACAAAGCTCGAGGGCAGGTCTGCCTGAAAATTGAGACGGCTGCATACAAAAGTCATGAGCAGAGACAAAAGTATGACAGCGATCATGTGGGTATCCACAATTTTAAGAAAATCTTTCAATGTGTTCAATGATGTTTTCCTCCTTATTTTTTTGTTATAGTCATTCAGCCGAAAATTCCCTTTACAAAAGGAAAGATAAAAATAGACTGTAAAGAATTTTCCAATTTTGCAGAATCAGTTTTCGGATCATCATCGCTTTTTTCCTGTCATTTTAATGCGATATTATTCCTAAGCCAATGGACAAAAGTTTCACGGCTCATTTTCCCAGATGCCAGAGCAAGTATAACTTGTTCCTGTTCATCTGCCGAGGCTGCTATTTCTGTTCCGTTGAGAACAAGAAATGTCTCCATAGCGGCATGTCCGGCACGCTTGTTTCCGTCAATGAAAGGATGATTGGCTATGATTGAAAAACAGAGAACAGCCGCTTTTTCGATCAGCGACGGATAAAAGTCCGTTCCGCCGAAAGACTGTTTCGGCAGTGCAATCGCTGATTCAAGTCCGCCGAGATTCCGAATTCCCTCAATTCCGCCGCTTTTTTCAATAATTATTCTGTGAAGATACAATATTTCGCTCAGTTTCAGATAACGCATTAAGCTAATCGCCGATAAAGTTCCTCATTTTTTCGAATTACATAATCTGCTGCGAAACGAAAGTCTTCCTCTTTGATACTGATTAAATCAGATATTGCCGCTTGTGCAAGATG
>DYRK01000834.1 GCA_020718785.1 Desulfatirhabdium butyrativorans
TTTCTCGTTCCCAAGCCTTTCTCGTTCCCAAGCCTTTCTCGTTCCCAAGCCCCAGCTTGGGAACGCATCTGCACCCGAAGCCCCGGCTTCGGGTCGTTTGATGCAACGGGAAGCCGGGGCTTCTCCGGCAAGTGCGTTCCCAAGCTGGGGCTTGGGAACGAGAAAAATGAGAAGTGCAGGGGCATGTCGTGACCTTTTCTCGTTTCTCGTTCCCAAGCCCCAGCTTTTCTCGTTCCCAAGCCCCAGCTTGGGAACGCATCTGCACCCGAAGCCCCGGCTTCGGGTCGTTTCATAGGTGTCATTTCAAGGAAAATTTTCTATGATAAACACTATAAAACAGGAAATAACTGTCCGACAGAGGGGTGTAATTGAAATTCGTTCACCCGAACTCATCCCCGGCATGCTTGCCGAGGTAGTCATTCTCCTAAAAAACACCGGGGAATCACAGCCGCGACGTCTTAGCAATCTGATCGGTGCCGGCAAAGGAGGATTTGACAAACCCGAAGATGCTGACAGGTTTATCCGAAGAGAGCGTGACAAATGGGAATAGATCAGATATTGTCAGCAGGTTCAGTTAGTTATTTGGATACAAATATCTTCATATATGCGCTGGAAGGATATCCTGAGTTCCTCAAAATATTAACAGAGCTTTTTGATATGATTGATAACGGCAAAGTCCGGGCATATTCGAGCGAATTGACATTGGCTGAAACACTGGTGAAACCGATGACAGATAATAATACACGCTTACAAAAGGCATATCAGGATGCCGTTCGGACAGCGGGTTTTTTGCAGGTTCTGCCTGTAGATCGGGAAATACTTATTGAAGCGGCTCGGATACGTTCACAGAATGCTCGTCTCAGATTACCGGATGCGATTCATCTGGCAACAGCACAATATTGCGGATGTGATATTTTTTTTACAAATGACAGGCGTCTGAAAACTTATCCTAATATAAATATAGTCTTACTGACTGATTGCTTATGAAGCAGAGAAAAGGACGGATTCAGCTTTCCGGCCTTTCTGGATACGATGGGAGAGTCCCAGGCATAATGCGTCATATCCTGCAATATGCATGCAGTCCTTACCGAAATAATACATTGATTTTTGGATCCGATGACTCTGAGAAAAAAGGAGATGTCACAGTGAAAACAAACAAAAACAACCTATCGGATTTTATAATTTTTTTTGCTGTTTTCCTCATACTGTCATTTTCGTTGCCGGCTTTGGTATCAGCAGTTGAACCGGATGAATACGAAAGCGATGATACTTTTAAAGAAGCCAATATCATTGTGATAGAAAATGAGACGCCGCAACATCACAGTTTCCATAAGCCGGAAGATGCGGACTGGGTAAAATTCTGCGGTATTTCTTCTGTAAAGAAATACTCTGTCGAAGCCCGGAATCTCGGTAAAGACTGCGATGTCAGACTTGAGCTTTATGATACGGACGGATTCAGCCTTCTGGCATATCTGGATACAATGGGTGATACGCAGGCTGAAGAAATTCTTCAGTATTCATTCGAGCGGGACGATATTTATTATGTCAGAGCGATATGGTCCGAACCGGGATCCGTCGGCGAGGATGCCGATACCGGATATGATCTGAGTATTCAGATACCTGATGCTCCCTCTGCCAGCCTCTTCTCTTATCACGGCACAGTCAGAGACAATTTTTCTCAGATGCCTGTCGGAAACGCGATCATCAGAACTTCCGAAAATTTCTCTGCCCTGAGCAAAGCAGACGGCAGTTATGAGATGTATCATCCGGCAAGTCCGAGTTCTTCAATTTTTTATGATCTCTATGCCAATCGTTTCGGATACAACAATTTCAGAATTTCAGTTGTTATGACTGACACAGGTTTTTATATTCCTTCATCCGGAAAAAAGACTGATCCGGAGATCATTCCCTGGGACGGCATCATCAATATGACTCCTAAAGGGGATATCAACAAAGACAACTCTGTGAATTTGGCTGATGCGGTTCTGGTTTTGCAGATATTGGCAGGGATGGAGAAACAAGGCGATTCCGGGGAAGCTGTCAGCGGGGATAACAAGATCGGAACAGCAGATGCCGTTACATATTCTGAAATATGCAGCAGCGTCGAAATGAATGCCGGATCAGAAATAAAAAGAAATTGGTTAAAACGGCAGGGCATGTCGCCGACATGCCCCTACACACTTGGAGTTTTTTCAAAAAAATCAGTTTTTAAAAATGTCGGAAAATTTTTGTCCCGGTACATAAAACGGCAGGGCATGTCGCCGACATGCCCCTACACACTTGGAGTTTTTTCAAA
>DYRK01000835.1 GCA_020718785.1 Desulfatirhabdium butyrativorans
AAGCCCCGGCTTCGGGCCGTCTCCCGTCACGGGAAGCCGGGGAGCCTCCCCGGCAAGTGCGTTCCCAAGCCGGGGCTTGGGAACGAGAAAAGTCTGTAAATGAACTTTCACCCAAATTAAGGAGAAATGACCATGAAAAACCCTTTTGACGACAATCCGCTTCATGACAGCAGCATCCCGGATATTTTCGGAAATCATCCGCAGGATTCCGATCTGAATCCGCATGACAATTTTCAGCATCACGAGATAGGGGTTCAACATCCTGAATCCTTACAGAATAATCCCCATCTGCATGATCTTTATCATGATCCGCTTCATTCAGAGTGGGGGGTGAATCATCCTGAACATCCGAATGCCCCTGATCCCTCGGAATGGAATTCCGGCAATCCTCATCCTCACGGCAATTTTAATCAGCCGGAATGGGACGCCGGGCATCATGATCCTCACGGACATCTTGAGCATCACGCCCATCCGCATCAGCCGGAAATGCCGGGTCTGAGTCATTCTGACTGGACGGACGGGGCAAATGCCAATCCTTTCGGGGATTCCGAGCATCCGCTTCACAGCAGCGTGCATGACCCCTTGTCAGAAATTCCTGTCAACCCGGCGCATCAGCAGACTGACTGGACAAGCCCCCTTCCCGATGCTCATCCGCATTCCCATGATCCGAGCTGGACGCCGCAGTATGAGCATCATACTTTCGGAAGTGCGGCAAATGTTTCTGTTCTTCGTTTCGAGTCATCCGATGACAGCAACAAACATCCTTACATCACCGTCAGCGATTCATTAACAGGGCATGTTTATCTCAACGGCGACAAGGACATCGGCCGCATAGACGGACACACGGTTTATAATTCAGGGAGCCACGAGTGCGGCTATTGGAAAACCGACGGAAAGGTTTATGATTATCACGACAATCTTGTGGGATGGGTTCATCCGGACGGACATGTGTATGCCAAAGGAAGCAGCAGCGATCAAGGTCTGGAAGTGTATCAGACCGAGAAAGGCGTTGCCGGAGGCGCGGCATATCTTTTGCTGGTTTGGTGCGGCGGTCAGACGCATATCTGACAGGGCGGCAAACCCGCGATTGTAACCTGCAAGGATTAGTGATAAAAAGGAATTTTTTGAGTAGGGAAAACTGTCTGAACCCTGATTCACATGATTAAAGGATTTTCATGATTTCTGCCAAGCCTCCCGGGTTTTTGAATCTATCGGACGGCTGAACAGAAATCAGGATAATCCTTTAATCCTGAAAATCTGAACAGGATTTGCAGGATTAAAGGATTTTTCAGGATTTGTGCCGAGCCTCCCGGGTTTTTGAATCTATCGGACGGCTGAACAGAAATCAGGATAATCCTTTAATCCTGAAAATCAGGGTTCAGACATTGGATTAAAGGGTTTGCAGGATTTCTGCCAAGCCTCCCGGGTTTTTGAATCTATCGGACGGCTGAACAGAAATCATGAAAATCCTTTAATCCTGAAAATCAGGGTTCGGACAGGGTGTATCTGCAAGGATTGTGTGTAAGCAGGAATTTCGGAGGGAATTATGGAGACGATCATCATCGGGGAAATGAAGTCTTCTCTTGTGGAAGAATTGAAAAAAGCCGCGGAACAGGAAAGGGCGGATTAACAGATGAATGGCAAACCGGATTGGCTTAAACTCATAAGCAGATGTTTTAATTCGGATAAAATTTTTTACTCCCGCCACGCCAGACAGGAGATGTTTGAAGAAGAATTCGGTATTATTACCGACCGGGAAGTTTACGAATCTGTCTGTAGCGGAGAGATCATCGAGACCTATCTTGATGATACGCCCTATCCGAGCGTACTGCTTTTTGGAAGAACGAAGACAGGTCGTCCCCTGCATATAGTGTGTTCTTATAACAGCGAAGATGATCAGACTATTGTTATAACAGTCTATCATCCGAACTCCGAGAGATGGGATGATTACCGAAGGAGAAAAAAATGAAATGTATCGTCTGTCACGGAGAAGATATTCAGGTCGGGACTGTAAAAGAAGGATTGAAAATTGAAAATGATCTGGTATATGTGTGTGTCCGGATTCCGGTCTGCCGTACCTGCGGAGAACGATATTATGACCGGCGTACCATGCGGTTTCTGGAAGAAGTGAATCAGAAACTCAGAGAAAAAAAGCATAAGAATCTGAAGGAAGTCGGAAAAATTTTAGAATACGGTTTCAGAAGCTCAGTTGTATGAAACCGCTTTCTCACATCATCTGCAAGGATTGTCTGAACCCTGATTCGCCTGATTAAAGGATTTTCAGGATTTCTGCC
>DYRK01000836.1 GCA_020718785.1 Desulfatirhabdium butyrativorans
AAACAGAAGAGGAAAACCGTCATGCACCTCGGCAAACAGCAGTTTTTCAACATGATCAAACAATTCCGGTTCCGCGAACTGTTCAACGAACTGGGATGGGACCATACAGCCAAAAAAGAATCTCTGACCCTTGATAATGACCTGTTCTCCTTGGAAGCCGTGGCGGAAAAACGGGATTTTGTCATTTTCGTATGCAGACCTGAAACCGCAGATGCGGATATGCCGCGGTATCATATCCGTAAAAAAATTGACGGCATTGTGAGCAAATGGCATTTTGAACATCTGATTATTTACACGGACAGCAGCCAAAGCCGGCAAATCTGGCAGTGGGTGATCCGGGAGCCGGGAAAACCGCTCATTGTCCGGGAGATGCGCTATTATGCACATCAAACGCCGGAACTGCTGTTTCAGAAGCTCAAAGGCTTGTTTTTTACTCTTGATGAGGAAGAAAACATCAGGCTGGTGGATGTCAGGCAGCGTGTTTCGGACAGTCTGAATGTCAACGCCGACAAAGTGACCAAACGGTTTTACGGGGAATTTAAGAAAGAGCATTCGGCATTTATGAATTTTATCAAGGGCATTCAGGAGCAGACAGATATTGACTGGTACACCTCTTTGATGCTCAACCGCCTGATGTTTATCTATTTTATTCAGAAAAAAGGCTTTTTGGACACGGACAGGGATTATCTGAAAAACAAGCTGAAACAGACGCAGAAAAAGCAGGGAACTGATCAATTTTACAAAACATTTTACCGGGGCTTTCTGCTGACCCTGTTTCATGAAGGGCTGGGCGCGGCAGCGCATTCGGAAGCACTGAAACAAGAGATCGGAAATGTGCCGTATCTCAACGGCGGTCTGTTTGAAGTGCATGAGCTTGAAAAGAAATATCCTGAATGCGATATTGACGATAAGGCATTTGAAGGAATTTTCAATTTTTTCGATCAGTATGAATGGCATTTGGATACCCATATCACGGCATCGGGAAGAGAAGTCAATCCGGATGTGATCGGCTATATTTTCGAGAAATACATCAATGACCGTGCTGCCATGGGCGCGTATTACACCAAAGAAGATATTACCGAATATATTGCCAAAAACTGCATTATTCCTTTTTTGTGCGACGAGGTGAGCCGACAGTATCCCAAAGCCCTGTCATCAGATTCACAAGTATTTGAAATGCTGAAAAAAGAACCGGATAAGTATATCTATGATGCGGTCCGGCACGGCACGGATTTGGCATTGCCTGAAGATATTGAAGCGGGCATTCAGGATGTTTCCAAAAGAGGCAATTGGAACATGCCGGCGCCGTCTGATTATGCGCTCCCTACGGAAATCTGGCGGGAAACGGTCGAGCGGAGAAATCGCTACTATGAGATAAAGGAGAAGATCAAAAAAGGCGAAGTTGCTGAGATCAATGATTTTATCACCTATAATCTCAACATCCGGCAGTTTGCTCAGGATATGATTGAAAACAGCACAGACCCGGCTTATGTGCGTCATTTCTACAAGGCATTGTCGGCAATCACCGTGCTGGACCCGACCTGCGGTTCCGGGGCTTTTCTGTTTGCGGCATTGAATATTCTGGAGCCGCTGTATGAAGCCTGTTTGCAGCGCATGGGAAATTTTATTGCCGAGGCAGACAAGGGAAAACACAAGTTTTTTGAAGATACGCTGGCAGAGATCAACGCGTCCGAACATCCGAATTTGCAGTATTTTATTTACAAATCCGTGATTCTGAACAATCTCTACGGCGTGGATATTATGAGAGAAGCAGCGGAGATTGCCAAGCTGCGCCTGTTTCTGAAACTTGCCTCCTGTGTGGATGCCGATTATTCAAAGCCGAATCTGGGGCTTGAGCCGCTGCCGGATATTGATTTCAATATCCGTTCAGGCAATACGCTGGTGGGCTTTGCCACGGAAGCGGAATTGGATAAGGTATTTTCCACTACGGTGGAGGGCTTTTTGGCAAAACCGGCAATGACAGAGAAAATGGAAATGGCGGCAATGGCTTTCAATCATTATAAAAAAATTCAACTGAGCTATGGGGATGATGCTCAGTCCTTCAAAAAAGCCAAAGATGATCTGAACACCCGTCTGAAAGCCTTGAACCATGAGCTGAATCTGTATCTGTCCAAAGAATACGGCGTGAATCACAGCAAAAAAGGAGAGTATGAGAAATGGCTGAAATCGCATCAGCCTTTTCATTGGTTTGCGGAGTTTTATGAGATTATCCGGGGCAAGGGCGGCTTTGATGTGATTATCGGGAATCCGCCGTATGTGGAGTATTCAAAG
>DYRK01000156.1 GCA_020718785.1 Desulfatirhabdium butyrativorans
GGGGCTTCCCGTGCAAGTGCGTTCCCAAGCTGGGGCTTGGGAACGAGAAAAAAGCTGGGGCTTGGGAACGAGAAAAAAGCCGGGGCTTGGGAACGAGAAAAAAACTGTTTTAGCCCGCATAACTTATGAGATGTCAGGTCGCTTATGAACCGGACATCTACTCTGCCGTTTTTCTTACTATTTCGGGAAAATCAAGAGCCTCTGTCAAACCGATTTCAAAATATTTTGCTCCCAAAGCCATCCCCTGGGAAAACATCCCTTCAAAATTTTCCTTCCGGATTCGGATACGTTCCTTTTCAGAAAGAACACCCCGCTGTTTCAATCTGAGAATCTGCCGCTGGAATCCTATGGTTGTTTTTGCAGAATATTGTCTTAGGATTGCCCAGTCCCGGCGTCTCATTTCCTTATTGTCGGCAAGAAGAATATTGTTCTGCATGAAAAACCGCTGTCCGTATTTCCCATATCCGTATCTGACAACAGTTTCCATCACTTCGTCATCAAAAATCACGGGCGAAAGATTCAGAACCACAGGCGTCTGCGGAAAAGCCGAGGCAAATGCGGCGATGCACCTTTCCCATGCACCGCTCAATTTTTGTGCCGAGTACCCCATATCTATCCAGTTTTTTTTATTTTCCGGTTCTTTGGGCAGATGCATTTCAGCGGAATGCCGGTTGGGTCCTGTAATATGGATCATCGCAATGTTTTCAGCCTTTCTGCAATGAGACCCGTAAGCAGCCACGAATTTTTCCCAGCATGAGAGAAACACCGTATCCCAAGGCACGGGTATGCTCAGTTTTTTCCTATAGGTATTGAAGCGATGTCCTTGGGGATAACCCTGATGTTCCGGATTTCTGTCTGTAAACTCGAATCGCTTTGCTCCTTTCCGGTACAGCCATTCCGGACTCGATATCCCCGGAATCACTCTTAATGAAAGGGTCTTATTCTTTGCCGAGGCTCTCTTGAGAACATGGTCAATCAGGGAAAAATCATATTTTCCCTCTTCAGGTTCCAATTCTCTCCATTCCGCGGCAATGCAGATACCCGAGACATTCGGATTGTTCAATACGGCGTCCAGATTGTCTTTTCTTTTTTCAAAAGGAATCAGCACATAAATGCTTGCCCGGGTCAGATTTCGTTCCTCACCCCGACCTGCTCTCTTTTCAGATAAGCCGCAATTTGCTCCGATCATCAGGATTGCCGCCGAGACAAACAGGATAATGCCGTATTTACTGCTTCCCGACCTCTGACCCCTGACCCCGAACCCCTGACCTCTTTTTTTTATTTTTCCCATAAGAAAACCTTTCCTTTATAAGTTTCAAAAACCAATTTCGTGTTTTTAAAAATATAATCCAATGTGGTTCCGCTGTTGAGGCGAAGAAAAGGATAATAGGCAATCGCCTCGATCCATACTCTTCGGTGTTTGTTCAGAACCTCTTGAAGCTCTTCTATATTTCTGATTACCTGATTTCCGACGTATTTGTCAAGATATCCGTGAGACGACTCGCTCACATCATAAATAATCTGGCGGAGCGTATTTTCCTGCAGGTAGTAATCGCTTTGCCTGCCTGTGTAGTATTCGAAAGTGTGAGGCATCAGCGATATGACCGCATCATCGGGCAATAAGCGTTCTTTGATGAAAGATGCCGGAGAGCGATAATCCGGAAAAGGGAATATATCATTTGAAACCGAGAGATCATGATTTCCGAGCCGAAAAAGCCTGAGACATTGCATATTGCTTGACAAAAAAACAGCAGCAGGAAACATCAGACAGAAAATGAATTTCGCTGTTTTTACGCCTCGAAAATCCGGAGCCGAAATCGCCCTGATATAGTCAATCAGCCTGACCATGACCGCGGACGCCGGCAGAATCAGAAAAGGCTGAATAAAATAGACATATCGGGTCGAGATTTCGGGAAAAAAATTGGTCAGCAGAATCAGCATCACGAATAAGACAATAAAAAAATATCTCGCTTCCGTGTTTGCGAAAATAAAAGGAAGCCCGATTAGAACAAGAATCGTCAGCAGGAGATGATTGCCGTCAAAAAGAAAAGTCTGAACATAAAATAGGGGATTGTATAAAGGCGATAAAAAAGCCAATTCGAAAATTTTTCCGCTCAGTCCGGCTCCGACCATGATATACGTGACATTTGACAAATTCCTGCGGATCAACTGGGCAAAAACCGTAAGCCCCGCAGCACCCAGACCGATCCACAGAGGTCCGGATTTCAACCAACTCATATTTCCGCCCCTTGCGGACAGAAGACAGGCAAAAAGTCCGGCCAATATCATGCCGCTGCCTTCCCAGCTCAGATAGGAGAGAATAAAGCAAAAGGTTGCGGCGTAGAAATACCCGGGTCTGACAGAATCCGAGTCGCTATGAATCGCTTTGTAAAAGAGATAAGCCGTACTCAGAACAAAAAACTGCGTCTGCTGCGGATGAAACGCGTTGGTTCCCCAAAGAACAGAAAAGGGAGAAAAGGCATATATCCCCGCGCTCAGAACAGCGCAGAGCATCCCCCATAATCTGAAGCTGATAAATGCAATCAGCAGCGTAGTCATAGTTCCTAAAATAAGCGCAGGCATCCGCGCTGCCGTATCATCGAAGCCAAGTATCGCTACTGACAGAGCCATCGGATAAGGCAGCAATTCGTAAGTAGTCAGCAGTTTGCGGATCGGTCCTATGATTTTGAACGGATAGCCGCTTTTCAGTACAGATCGGGCAAATATCGCCATGCTGATTTCATCATGGGAAAGCGAGGGCGTATTTATGCAGGTCCGGAATCTGAGAGATATGCCTGCGCCAATTATAATCATAAGTGTTATGAGCATCACAACCCTCCGAAAAGGAAGTGAATCTTCCGCCCCCCGACCTCTGACCCCGAACCCCTGACCCGACAGGGCCCTCACTCTGAAGGCCAAAAGTATTCCGACTGCTCCTAAAACAAATTTCTCCTGAAAGGGAAAGGAGATATTCAGCCGGATATCGTATTGCAGGAGATAAAGTATCCCCAGAAATATAGCGGCAGGCAGATGAAACAGCGCATCGGCTGTCAAAGAATCTTCCAGGGATACGGTTCCCCGGATGCGTCGAAGCAGAAAAGCAGATAGAAACCAGAGGCATATCGTGAGAGTCAATATGAGAAGAATACAGGCAGAAGCTCTGAGAATCTGCCTGACTTCATAAGTCACAGGAAGTGTAATCATAGACAATTCTTTTGCAAAAGGCAAAGAAACCCTATCCGACAAACACACCGCAGGGCGAGTGAAAGCAACCGTTCCGTCTGTCTGAGACAAAGACTGTGTCTGCCATGTTTCATCTGTTGCAAACAGAAACACTGAAGAGTTGAGGGCTGAGGGGTCGGAAGTTTTTCCCCTGACCCCGATACAGTCGGCTGCGATATGCGGAGAGACAGATTCCCGATCTCTTACACTCACGCGGATCGTATTATTCCCTTTCCCGAGAAGCGGATGAATATCATAAATATCCACTTGTTTTTCCGATCTTTCATGATGCACGGCAGAGACATCGTTCACTGCTATATCATATTGCTCCCCGGAAGCGATTCTCAGCCATGCGCCTCGGAGTCTGTCCCGAATTTCAAAGGAATGAGAAAACATCAGAGCATTTGTGCGGATATTATGATCTCCGATCTGCTTTCCCTTCATGGTCAAAGCAAAGACATCCGGATGAATCTTCGCGTACAAATGATCCCTTTCCGGGGACTGTTCCGAAATTTTTGCATATCCCCAAGAATCACTGCCGAATTCTTCCTCATACCACTCGACCTTTCCCCGAGTTTCTTTAAGCGATGAGACTTTCCATGAAGAATCCGAAAAAAAGGAGCATGTTCTGCCGCTTGAATCGAGATAAGCGCCCTTGATAACGGTTTGCGCCGCGCCGCTATGAAGAATTTTTGTGACTTCTGCTCCGATTACGTTTTTTCCCGGATGCAGATAGCTCCCGATATGATAGATATTCGAATTGTATGCCCGAAAATCGGTCTGTTCTCCGGACAGGCCGATATCGCCTTTATCGTCAACGACAGCGCCGTTGATATATAAAACCGTCACATCTTCGCTTGCTGTTTTCAGCCAGGCATGAGCAACCGGCTCCGAGATAAAAAACTCATAGCGGAAATATGCCTGCGAACTTTCCTCCGGGCTTTGTATCCATTGCGCTTTTCCGAATGTTACAGGGTAAAGATTCGGAACACAGCCGAAATAGGTATTCCAGACAAAGAGACCGAACAGTATTCCTGTAATAATCACCATCACTGCCGGCGGCTGTATCTGTCTGCTCATAGTCATGTTCCGCCCAGTGCTTTGACGATTCTGGGGTTATCCACAGGATCCAGTTTCAAAGCAGCCTGATAAGCTCTCCGGGCAGCCGCGAAGTCATGGAGTTTCCAGTAACTGTCTCCCATATTCGCAAGAGTATCCGCATTCAGCAGTTTGTTCCGAGACAATGACAGCACCCTCCTGCCCGCCTCGATACTTTTTCTGTAACTTGCCTGATCGAAATAAGCTCTGCTCAGATAATATGCCGCCTGAATCTGACCCGAGTCAATGCCCAAGGCTTTTTCCCACAGGATAATCGCCTGAGATATCTCCTTTTTCTGATAGGACAGCAAGCCGGTTTCAATATAAGCCCATGCAATATGTCTTGAAAGAATTGTCTTCAGCAAGGGCGCCGCGGTTTCACGGGCCCTGAGCCAAATCGGGATTGCCGAATCGGAGCCTCTGTTTTGCTCATAACAGTGACCTTGATAATACAGCGCGGCAGGATGATCGGAATCGCCCTGTCTGACAAAAGCCTCTCCGATACGCAGATATGTTCGCTCTGCAATTGCCGGTCTTGCCGTCTTCAATGTCCTTTCATACATCCGCACCGCCTCGGCATAATCGCCGTTTATCATAAGCCGATCTCCTTTTTCTGCAATATACTGAATCCATATCCCGTAAAATAACACAGCAAACGGAATGAAAAGACAGATGAGCAGCGGAATTTTTGCAAATCGAAGGGATTTCGGATTTCCAAGTCCCGATATCAGCAATGGAAAGCTTCCTGCCGTACAGACCCACAGTCCCGGTCCTGAGAAATAAAGCGCAGTTCCCAATAAATTCCAAATAGTCCGGATTTTGAGAACAGATTGGAAATCCGGTTCCGTACTCAGATTCGGCGGAAGGCAGGTTTCGGAAAACTTCAATATCTGAGCATACTGCGCGTTTTCATCCGTCAGGCGGAATAAAAAGGGATTGAAGAATGCGAGATGAAATAAAAAAAACAGGCATAAACTTATTCCCGATGCCGCGGCTATGCCCCTTCCGGAATGCAATGCCGACCTGTGCAATATCAGCCCGCACAGGGCAATAGCTGCCGCGGACCGTCCTATTCCGTAATGATCCGGTCCTATCGGCGAGTCAATCCACGGTAAAAACGCGCTGACAAATACCAGTAAAAATGAGAAGTAAGAAGTGAGAAGTGAGAAGTATTTCTTCATTTTTCACTCCTCACTTTTTTTAAGGCAAACACCAGACCCGCGTAAGCAGCAAAACCGCTGCACAGCCCTGCGATCATTATCGGCAATGTCTCATCTCTAATCCGGAGGAAAATAAATGCCGTCACTGCTCCCGCGAGCAGCGGACGTATCAGCAACACTAAAGCCTGAAAACTGTTTCCCGAATTTCTCAGCATAACCAGTCCTGAAAAAAAGAGCGTGATTTCTCCTGCAAGTGTTCCTATAGCTGCTCCGTCGCAACTGTAAAGCGGAATCAGGACAATATCCGCGGCCGTATTGATTCCGAGCGACAGGGCGATACAAAACAGGTAGCGGCGCTGCTGTTCCAAGGCTACGAAAATATAGGAATAGACTCCGGATGAAAAAATCAGGATCACCGCAGGCGCAAGAATTTTCAATACAGAAGACGCTTCCCGGAAAGATGATCCGAACAGCAGTTCCATAATTTGCTCGGAGAAGATAAAAATCGCCACGGCAAGCGGAACGGCTGCGATATAGAGAAATTCCAGACTCTGAAGCCAGAGTTCGAAGAGTCCGGCAGAAGAAATTTTCGCGAGGCGCACATAAGCCGGAAACAAGGACAGCGTGAGATTCACCGTAAACTGGGTCACGGCTTCCAGCAGTTTGTAGGGTGCCGAAAACAATCCTACTGCCGAAGGACTTCCCAAAGCAGTCAGCAGAAATTTGTCTATATCCCGCATAAGTCGTTTCAATATTTCCGCGGCTCCCAGCGGAATCGCTTCTTTAAGAAGCATATATGCAGGTTTCCGCACATCCTGTACCGATGCACCATGTCCGTAGCGAAGTCGTACTGCTCCCCATAGATAGAGCCACAGTACAGCATTGGCGCATAGAAATGCGAGAAAAATACCCCGGATTCCGAGTTCTGTTTTTGTGACTGCCCAGACCAGCGCAACAACAATGATCTTGTGAAGATTGAATCCGAAAATATCCCAGCCCATATCTTCAAAGGCTCGAATGACTGAGCCGTAACTCAGTCCGTTGATCATAAAGATCACTCCTATCCCCGCAATATAGACAGCCTGGCGGATTTCATCGTCAATATTCAGACAAGAACTTCCGATGACAATCATCGCTGCACTGAGAATCGAAAGGCGACGCAGGATAAATCGGGCGATTTGCAGATGAATGCCGAAATTCGGACGGTCGGTCGAAATATTCCGGATCAGGATATTCCGTATCCCCATATCCGAAAGAATCTGAAACAGACCTGTGAAAGCCATGATAAGAGAGAAATGCCCGAATCCATCTGTCCCGAGATATCTTGCGATCAGAATATATGTCAGAGAGAGCAGAACAGCGCCCAAAGGATATCCGAGTCCCCGGAAAATCGAATTTTTCAGCACCCGTCCGGTAATTTCATTTCTCACTTTTCATTTCTCACTTCTCATCAATTCAAGCTGAAAAACAATCGTTTTTCGGTCATATCCCAGCGAACTTCGCTCCGATTCGGATTGAAGCAGTCTGGCGTCCGAGTCATAAACCGCAGACCGGGGGATGAGATTCTGTCTGAACATGGCATCATGAAGTCTCACTTCTTCGGACAACTGCTCAATCTGATGTCGAATCAGTTCTATCTGAATGTCTGTCTGTTCTGCCTGAAAATACAAATCCCGGATTTTTTCCTCAAGTTCCTGTTTGATAACAAGAAGTTGCTTTTCTTCGGCTTTTACCCGGGCAAGGACTTCGGCGGCTTTTTTTTCGGTCTGTCCTCCGTCGGAAAAGGGAATTTCCGCTTTGATTGCAGAAATAAAATTATCTTTGATACGGTCTTTAAATCCGTTTGCCAGATTGTATTCAGCAGTCAGAAAAAGCCTCGGTTTATTTTCACTTCGAACCGATTCCGCATCTGCTCTCAGTTTCCGAACTCTTGCTTCTTGCGCCTTGATCAGCGGATGGTTTTTACGCACATCCTCGATGAGTATTTCTATTTGAGGAATCATGCCTGAATCCGGGATATCCTGCAATTCGAATGACACCGCAGCGTCTGCACCCATGAGCGACAAGAGCGATTGCTTGTAATAATCGGCTGCACGGGCATTCATGCCGAAGTTTTTCTCTGCCTCCGCAACCCGAACCCGGGCTTTCAATACTTCGTTTTCCGAGATAAGATGCTGATCTGCTTTTGCCTGAAGCAAATCATAATTCCGCCGTCGCAATTCTACGATCTTTTTTTCCGTATCCGCTGCCCTGAGATGCTTGAGCGCAAATATGTATGAACGGGCAACGGCAATTGCTACACTTATATGGATGTCTCTGTTTATCCATTCCTGTTCTTCGGCTCCGATTTCAGCGGCTCTCACCGCATCGGAAAGACTGCCGAGCCATGCCCCGTTTTTATAAAGCGGAACTTCCCCGCGCAAAGTTCCCTGATAAAACATAGAGGAGACGGATAATTTCGATTGTTCTTCCAAAATGTCCCGAGCCGCCGAATACGCGGTGACCGATTCGCCGGAATAATAGCCCGTGCTTCCGCTCATACTGAAAACAGGAGCAAATTCTGTTTTTTTCAGTTCTGTCAGCGCATGAGCAGAGTCAAGCCGCGCCGCGCCTGCATTCAGAATCGGGGCATAGTCATACGCCGTTTCAATGCAGGTTTCAAGAGAGTATGTGACTGAAACGGCTTCGCTTGCTGCCCCGGCATCGGAAATCGGGAAAAAGACGAGTAAAAGAAAAATAACGGATTTACTCATTGAATTCATTTCCGATTCTTACTTTATCTCCCTCTTTGAGATAAAACTGCCCCACGGTCACGACTTTATCTCCGGGAGAAAGCCCTTCACGAATTTCTGTCATGCCTTCTGAGGAAATTCCGACCCTTACTTTTCTGAGTCCGGCAATATTGCCCGGTCCGACCACAAAGACAGCATTATTCTCGTTGCGGATATCCGCAGGATTGATCAGCGCAATGCTCGGAACCGCAAGCGCAGAGCGTTTTTCCTTTTGGATTCTTACAAAACCGGTCTGTCCGGGTTTCAATCTGAAATCGGAATTGGCTATTCGAACATAGACAGAAAAAGTTCTGGTTTTCGAATCCGTGACCGGAGCGATTCTGACAATTTCTCCTTTGAATATCTCGTCAGGAAATGCGGCAAATACGATCTCCGCTTTCATTTGCATGAATATCTCACGGCTATGTTCTTCGGGAATGGCAGCCTCTGCCAGCACCGGATCCGTTTGTCCGATCAGAAACAAAGGCTGATTCGCTACAGGAGTTTCCCCCGGATTGATGCGGCGTTCTGTCACAATACCTGTAACCGGCGAAATCAGCGTAACATTATGCAGATTTTTTTGGGCTGTGAGAAATTTTTCTTCGGCTTCTTTATAACGGATTTTTGCCTGACTCACCCGGACAATCGCATTATCCAATTCATCTGCTTTCTCTTTCCGAATCAGCAGCAGTTTCTCTTTTGCGGTCTGACAGCGGACTGCCGCTGCCTCCGCCTCGGATTTTGCTTTTTCCAGATCGCTTTCGGGAAGCAGATTCTGATCGCAGACCGCTTGGATTCGGCGGAGATTGAGCTTTGCCCGTTCCAATTCTTTTTCGGCATAAACAATTTCCGAGCGGGCGGTATTTTCTTTGGTTCGGGGAAGCTCGGAAGTCCGGATACGCCTGAGATTTTCTTCGGCATATTTCAGGTCTTCCGCGCTGTGGTCCCGGGCAGAACGGACCGCCTCATAAACAGACTGAACAAATTCCCTGTCAAATCGGACCAGCACCTGATTTATAAGCACATTATCGCCGATATCGGCATATATTTCGACTGCGGCGGCAGCTTCATCTCCTTTTATTTTGTTCGTGATCGTAAGCACTCGGATCGGCTGAATTACCGCACTGGTTCCATAAATTTTTCCCATCTCAATCCGATTGGCTTCTACGGCTTTTACCGGCAAAGGCATCCCGACTTTCCGGGCAAAGGTCGGCACGGTCCGGCTGACATGACGTAATACTACAAAAAGACCGGCTACTCCGGCAAAAAGCAGTAATATACCTATCAGCAGCCATTTCCGCATGGTCATTATTCCATGTAGCCCAGTTCTTTCAAACGGGATGCCAGTATGTTTTTCTCTTCATCCGAATAGATTTCGCCGGGTTCGGACCTGTCCGATTCTTTTCTCATCTCACCGTTATATGTCACGGAATGCGAAGAGAGATATTCATCCTCGAATATTTCGGTCAGAATCCTGCCGTCCATGTCCGAAGGAATACCGAGTCCCAAGGAATACAGGAGGGTCGGCGCGAGATCAATCAATTTTGCGCCTTTTATTTCTCTATCTTTGCGGATATGCTTTCCCGAAGCGATGAAAAGTCCGTAGTCGCGATGATCCCCGGATCTGACTTGTTTCATTTCATGAGAACGAATAGGGGATATCGGATTCTGTCCGATTTTAATATGCTGACTGCTTCTGAATAAGTAGGAATAGCCCTTGTCGGTATTCCACTCGATAATGAGATCAGGAGCTTTTTCCGTAAAAGGACCGCTGTAAAGTTCTTCCCGTTTCCAGACTTTTTTGACTATCGGCTGTCCGCTTTCAGGGTCTGTCCAGCGATAAAGCCGGTCTGCAATATCGTTGCGGACTTCGTAATAGGCTTCAGGACTTACAATACCCTGAGGCTCCCGTCCTTTCAGATTGATCCAGATATTGGGAAAATAAGGCGTTTCATCGAAAAAAGCCTGAGTCCGGGACCAGTCAATCGCTGAAAATCTGAGAGCAGATTCGAGTCTCGAACCGAGATCGCTTTTACGCAGAATCGCTTTTTTCAGATTCGGAGGCAGGAATTTCAATGCTATTTTTTTTGCCTGACGGAAACACGCGTCCGTCAAGACTTTCCGCTTGGTCTCGGTTTTGAATTGTAAGATATGTTGTCTCTCGAGCCAGCGGTTGGGATAGATTGCTTTGGTCAGATTTCCGCCGTGTCCGTGATCGGACATGATTATCACCGTGGTATTTTCCGAGATCAGACTGCACAATTTTCCGATGTAATCGTCAATTTTCTTGTAGATATGCAGCACAGGGTCAGGTCCCTGATATCGGGACCTATGCTCATCTGAAAAAGGACAACTTTTATCATGGTATTTCCAGAGCCGGTGAGAAACCGCATCGCTTTCGCCGACTACGACCGTAAAACAGTCCCATGCCTCTTTTTTGTAAAGATAAATCGCAGTATCCATCTTTCTGCTGACAGTTTCTTCGGCTGCGCCGAGAATTCTGTCCGCCTGATGCGTTTCAAACATGCCGATATTGGGTGAAATCAGATAGGTTCCTACCGCGTGGGTGATCTCTTCATACAATTCCGGAGGCCAAAAACCCGAAGGACCTGCCGCCCGCCCGGAAACCCCGGGCGTGTCAATGCCGCTGATCATAGCGCCATCGATCTGTTCCGGCGGATAGCTCATCGGAACTGCCACCGTACAGACCCGCTTTCCGGCATTGCTCATAATTTTCCATATCGTATCGCTTTTCCGCCATCGGGCATTCACAAAGTCCAAGGTATAACTGTCGGTTCTTCGCATGGTAAAGTCAAAAATTCCGTGTTTTCCCGGATTTTTGCCGGTTACAAAAGATGTCCAGGCAGGCGGAGACATAGGCGGAATCACCGATCTGAG
>DYRK01000837.1 GCA_020718785.1 Desulfatirhabdium butyrativorans
GCTTCGGTCCGTCTCCCGTCACGGGAAGCCGGGGAACCTCCCCGGCAAGTGCGTTCCCAAGCCGGGGCTTGGGAACGAGAAAAAGTGCAAGCCTGCAAAGCGGGTTTGAAACCCGCTTTACTATCTGATCCGCTCCTCGAACAGATCAAGCAGTTCTCCGATATCCAAAAAAAATATGAGCTGATCCGCGATAATAAGCGATCCGGCAAATCCGCGGGGTCTTGCCGCGTCCTTGTTGAGAGATACCTCGATGTCAATGGTATCCAGAATCCGGGAAACAAGAATTCCCGCGGGAGAACGGTCCGGTGTTTTCGGAATAATGACAAAGAGTTCTTTTGCATCTTCAGGTATGGGGGAAACAGGGAGAAGCTTTTCAAGACGGATCAGCGGGAGTCCCATCCCGCGCCAGTTGATGAACTCCTGCTCACCGACGCGCCCGATTGCTTTGGGATCCGCAATATCCAGACGTGAAATTCCCATGAGCGGCAAAGCGAAATATTCTTCAGCCGCGTTTTTGAAAACAAGAATGGCCTGATTTTCATGTTTCTGAACAACAGACAGCGAAGAAATCTCCTGCTGCGCTGCCCTCTCTTTTCTGCGGCGTTCCTCAGCTTCCAGTTCGCCGAAACGCAGTTGAGAATATGATGAGATTCCGGCAGCGTCCAAAATCATTGCCACCCTTCCGTCGCCCATGATTGTGGCTCCTGCAAAACATTTGCAGTCCTTGATATGATCCGACAAAGGCTTGACCACAATTTCTTCGTTGTCAAAGAGATAATTGACATGCAGACCGAAGGCATATCCCCCGACCTTCAGCACCACAATATATATGTCGCTGTGCGGACTTCGGCGGCGGTCGGAATGTTCCAGACGGCGGTCTGTCAGATCATCTGTATCCGCGGCAGCCTGACCGAAAAGATGTCCGAAAAGATTTTTCTGTTCACGCTGGCGACGTGGCAGACGTTTGCGCCGGTCTGCAATGCGTCTGCGGCGGTCAGGAAGTTCCTCTCCGGTATCCGGATGAATGAAAGTGGCTTGGATATCCAATATCTTTGAAAGGCTGAGGATTGGAAGAAGCCTGTCCCTTAGCCTGATGACTTCCGATTCTCCGACTTTTTCGATTTTATTGTAGGGATCCCCGGCTTTGACACAGACCAATTCCTGAACATTGATCTGCGGAATGGCAAAGCGGCATTTTCCCACGCCCACAATCAGCGAGGGAATAATCGCAAGCGTCAGGGGAATTATGATATGGACGGTTGTGCCTTGTCCCGCGATGCTTCGGATCTCGATATGTCCCCCGATTCTGCTGATATTGGTTTTTACCACATCCATTCCCACGCCCCTGCCGGAAATTTCTGTCACGGTCTCTGCTGTCGAAAGACCGGGCAGAAAAATCAGATTCAGCTTTTCGCTTTCATTCATCCGCTGTACCTGATTATACGTCAGAAAGCCGCGGGCTATAGCTTTTTCCGCGACTTTTTCAGCGTCTATGCCCCTGCCGTCATCCTTTACTGTGATATGAACCTGTCCGCCTTCGTGAAATGCTCTTATATGAATCTGTCCGCAACGCGGTTTTCCTGCTTTTATGCGCTCCTCCGGCAGTTCGATGCCGTGATCCGCACAGTTTCTTACGATGTGAGTCAGGGGATCGGAAAGCCCCTCCATGACGGATTTGTCCAATTCCACGGATCCGCCTTCTATGGTCAGGTCTGCTTCTTTGGACAGTTGCCGAGCAAGGTCCCGGACAATTCTCGGAATTTTGTTCAAGACATTCCCCACCGGCTGCATCCGCATCTGCATGATATTTTCCTGAACCTCGCTGATTACCACATTCAGGTTCTGCACAAGCGGATTGAGGTGGGGATTCTCATCAATGAATTTTGCAATGGCGCGGTGAAGCTGGTTTCTGCCCAGTACCATCTCCCCGACCAGATTCATAAGTTTGTCAATGAGTTCAACGCTTACGCGGATGGTTTCGTGGGAAGTGGAGTGGGAAGTGGGAATTGAGGAGTGAGGAGTAAGAACCGGACGCGACTCCTTTTCCTGTTCCTCAACGGGGAGAGGACTGCCCGTGTTTGTAAAAATTTCATAGCCGCACTCCTCCTGATTTGTGCTTTCCGACATAGCCGCGATCAGTTCGGCTCTGTCAAACAGGCATATCTGATGTTTGGGAATATCGAAAAACTGACTTACAAGTTCCAGTTCAAGGATAGTTCCGAAAAGGAAATGATAAACTTCTCCGCGGTCAGTTTCATGCCGGATATCACGGCTCAGGCATCTGCC
>DYRK01000838.1 GCA_020718785.1 Desulfatirhabdium butyrativorans
ATTCGCCGTGTTTTTTACAGGCAAGGCAACTGTCCGAACCCTGATTAAAGGATTACAGGATTGACAGGATTTCTGTTCAGCCTGTACCCGAAGCTTATCTTAAATTCGGCAGCTTCGGACGGCAGAACAGAAATCCTGCAAATCCTTTAATCAGGTGAATCAGGGTTCAGACAGTGTGCAAAAAACCGCTTCGCTTAATTTTTTCTCGTTTTCTCGTTCCCAAGCCCCAGCTTGGGAACGCACTTGTCGGGGAGGCTCCCCGGCTTCCCGTGACTGGAGACGGCCCGAAGCATGGGCTTCGGGCGCAGACGCGTTCCCAAGCCGGGGCTTGGGAACGAGGAAAGCCCGGGGCTTGGGAACGAGGAAAAGCCGGGGCTTGGGAACGAGGAAAAGCCGGGGCTTGGGAACGAGGAAAACCCGGGGCTTGGGAACGGGCTCAGTGCCGTTTTATTCCGAGGCTCTTCATTTTCCGGCTGAGGGTTCTGCGGGGAATTCCCAGCATTTTCGAAGTTTTTTCAATATGCCAGTGATTTTTCGCCAGCGACTCGGAAATAAAGCTTTTTTCAAACGCTGTCAAAGCTTCGCGCAGGTCTGATCCCCCGTGACAGAATCCTTTCTGCGAAACATGAACCGGCATGCCGTAAATCTCGAAGCGGTTCAGCGCAATATAACGCCGCACAGCACTCTGAAGTTCCCGGACATTTCCGGGCCAGTGATGGCGGAGCAGGTCATCCTGCACATTTTCGGGAATCGCCGGCATTTTTTTTTCTTTATCGTAAAGCGACAGAAAATAATCAAGAAGCAGGGGAATATCTTCTTTCCGTTCCCTTAACGGAGGCACACGCACCGGAAAGACATGCAGCCTGTAAAAAAAATCTTCTCGCAGTTTCCCTGTTTCCAAAGCATTTCCGATATCCCGGTTGGTCGCGGAAATGATACGGACATCCGGGTCTTTATGTCTGATTCCGCCTACAGGCATATATCCGCCGGATTCCACAGCCCTGAGCAGTTTTGCCTGTGTTCCGGGTGTTATTTCAGCCACTTCGTCAAGAAACAGAGTGCCGCTGTCCGCCATATCGAAAAAGCCCGGTTTGCCCATTCCCGCGCCCGTGAACGCACCTTTGCAGTATCCGAAAAATTCGCTTTCAAAAAGCGGTTCGGGAATTGCGCTGCAATTCACCGGCACAAAGGAGCAGTTCCGGCGTCTGCTCATCTCATGGATGGTCAGGGCAACCAATTCTTTGCCCGCGCCCGATTCGCCGTAAATAAAGACATTTCCTTCGGATTTTGAAGCTTTTATAATAAAATCGTATAATTCCTGCATAGCAGGACTTTTTCCGACAATATTGCCGAGCCGGCGCCGGTCTTTTACAGAGGCTCTGAGCTGCCTGTTCTCCCGGACAAGCCGTTCTTTTTCTGCCGCATCCTTGATTTCCCGAAGTTTTCTCAGCGTAATATCTCTCAGTGTGCCGAGAAGCGCAGGTTCCCCATTCCATTCAATCTGCCTGAAGTTTCCTTCGATCCATATATTCCGGGAGTCTTTCAGCGTACACAGGCTCTGGAAATTCCCGCTCCCAATTTCTTCCATGGCGGTTTCAGCCAGCATTTTGAAACGCACTTTGAAATCTTCATGCAGCAGAGAAAGGAAATCCTCTCCGACCAGCCGGTCTTCGGGCAAAGCAAAAATATCGGCAAATGCAGGATTCGCAAATATCAGCCGGGTATCGCGGAGAATGAAAACACCGTCGCTGACATTTTCTGTCAGAAAACGGTAGCGTCCCTCGGATTGCAGCAGTTCAACGGTCCGCTCTCTGACCCGCTGTTCCAGTCTGTCACGGAGATGTTTCAGTTCCAGATGGTTTTTCACTCTTGCCATGACTTCGGAACGGTCAAAGGGCTTGGTGATGTAATCCACCGCGCCGCTTTCAAGCCCCGCGGTCTTGTCTTTCTGCTGATCCATGGCTGTGATGAAAATGATCGGAATCTCTTTGGATTCAGGACAGCTTTTGATGCGCCGGCAGAGTTCGACCCCATCCATTTCGGGCATCATTATATCCAGCAGAATCAGGTCCGGAAGTTTCAGGGAGATAAACTTCAATGCGTCAGTGCCGTTTTTCGCCATACCGATACTGCAGTCTGCTTTGGACAGCATACTGCCCAGCAGGCTCAGGCTGTCTGTGTCATCGTCAACAAGCAGTATAGATGAAGGTTTTTTCATAATTTTATGACTTACGCACTTGATTTTGTTTTCCTGATTGATCGGCGTTTCCTCGTTCCCAAGCCGGG
>DYRK01000157.1 GCA_020718785.1 Desulfatirhabdium butyrativorans
TTTCTCATTTATCTGAACATCCATCAAAAGCGGAGGATACGGTCATGGCATTAAGCAAGGAACTTTTGGACATTCTCGCCTGTCCCAAATGCAAAGGAAACATTTATCTGAATAAAAATGAAGACGGACTTATCTGTGACAAATGCAGGCTTTTATATGAGATACGCGACGGCATTCCGATTATGCTGATTGAAGAAGCCAAACCCATAAGCGGCTGACCGGGGGTAATATGAGCATTCCCCGTGAACCGAATCCGGCAAAACCGGTGATCGGTCTTTTCATGAAAGAAAAAAGCCTGCTTGAGCCTGCGGCGTCAGAACTGGTGCGGATGCTGGGACCCGCGGACATGGTCAGCGCGTGGCTGCCCTTTGATTACACCGACTATTATGAACCTGAAACCGGCTCCCCGCTTTTCAGACGGGTATTTGCCTTTAAGGAACTGATGCAGCAGGATTTTCTTGCAGAAATAAAGCTCATGACCAATGCGCTTGAACTGAAATTTGCAGAAAACGGCAAACGCCGCGTCAATATTGATCCGGGCTATATGCTCCATGAACGCTTTGTTCTGGCGACCGGCAAAAACTACAGCCATCGGATTTATATCGGAAAAGGGATTTATGCTGACTTAACCCTGATTTACACCAAAGGCTCGTTTCAGACCCTGCCCTGGACATATCCCGATTATGCGGATAAAACTATGTTTTCTTTTCTCGGACAGGTGCGTAACAGATATCTGAGCGATATGAAGAATAAAAAAAAACCGGATATTATTCCGTAAGGGATCGGCAAATGATAAAAAGCATGACCGCATTTTCAAAGGCGGAAAAAATCGAAGAAAAACTGAGTATTTATGTTGAAATCCGTTCTTACAACAATCGCTGGCTCGATATTACCCTGCGGAGTCCTGCTGGATATATTTCTTTTGAAGAAAGAATCAAAAGCCTGATCTCCGAGAAAGTTTCAAGGGGCCGTATAGAGGTCAAACTTCAGATAAAAGATGAGGCTGAAGAAGCCTGTATGTTTGAAATCAACGAACCGAAAGCCGCGGCTTATTACGCAGCCCTCGGTCAGTTGAAAAGCAGATTCGATCTGTGCGGAGATATCGGCATTGACCTGATGGCAAATGTAGGAGGCATTATCAAACCTGCTGAAACGGATAATCATACCGAAGCCCGATGGCCCATTGTGAAAGCCTGTATCGAGGAAGCCGCGGAGGGATTGAATGCCATGCGGAAAACAGAAGGGGATTTTATTGCCGGAGATTTTATCAAAAGGCTTGATTATATTGAAAAGGCAATGGCAGAGATCGAGGAAAAATCCGGAAGCCTGCTGCCTTATTATCAGGAGCGGTTAAAGGAACGCATCTCGGCATTGACGCGCGGCATTGTGGATATAGACCCCGGACGTATCTCACAGGAAGCAGCGATGCTCGCGGATCGGAGTGATATTTCCGAAGAAATTGTAAGGGCAAAAAGCCATATCGGGCAGTTCCGTGCCATTACGGATGCCGAAGAACCTTCGGGCAGGAAACTTAATTTTCTGTTGCAGGAATTCAACCGTGAATTCAACACGATGGGGTCCAAAACCGGAAATGCGGACGTATCCCATCTCATCGTGAATGTGAAATCCGAACTTGAAAAAATAAGAGAACAGGTTCAGAATGTGGAATAAGGGGTGCGGGGTTCGGGGTCAGGGGTGTGCTTACCTCTGACCCCGAACCTCTGACCCCGAACCCCCCTCAAGGAGGGCCATGGAACAGACGCTTTTAAATATCGGATTCGGAAGCACGGTGGTTGCCGAGCGTGTAATCGCCATTGTGCTGCCCAATTCCGCGCCCATGAAGCGGCTTAAAGATGAAGCAAAGGAAGATAACCGGCTGGTGGATGCGACACACGGGCGCAAAACCCGCTCGATTATTATCATGGACAGCAACCATATTGTGCTTTCTGCTATTCAAGCAGAAACAATAAGCCAACGGTTTGAAATGCTGAGAGAATCAAAATAGGTAATCAAAATGATGAAGCCTTGCGGCTGTCTGTTTGTCATTTCTGCACCGTCGGGAGCCGGCAAATCCACCTTGTGCAAAATTTTATTGGAGCGTTTTCCCGATATCTGTTTTTCGGTTTCGCACACTACCCGTAAGCCCCGCAGCGGTGAAACAGATGGAAAAGACTATTATTTCATAAGCAAAGACGAATTCGTAAAAGGAACAGAAACCGGCAGATGGACAGAATGGGCAGAGGTTCACGGCAATTTTTACGGAACTTCTGCCGAATTTTTAGATAAGAGCCTGAATGCGGGCAACGATATTCTGCTCGATATTGACGTACAGGGAACCCTGCAGATTCTCAGGCAATATCCTGATAGCATAACGATTTTTATTCTGCCGCCGTCCATTGAAATTCTCAGAGACCGCCTGAAATCCAGAAGCACGGATACTCCGGAAGTTATTGCATGGCGATTGTCGAATGCCGAAAAAGAGATGGCTCAAAAAGACCGTTACCGTCATATTATCGTCAATGACCGTCTTTCGGAAACTGCCGGGGAACTCATTTCCATTATAGAAAGATATCGGAGTGATAAGAGGTGAAGGCTGAGAGGTCGGAGGCATGAAAACAGAAATACTTTTCGGGATTCACGCTGTTTCCGAAGCACTCAAAGCCGGCAGAAGAATTTTTTCCGAGCTTTATGTGTCGAAACCTTCGGCACGCGTTGAAGAAGTGGCAGCATATTCAGAATCCTTTCATATTCCTGTAAAAAAAATACAGGCATCGCAATTGCAATCCTTATCCGGAACTGATATGCACCAGGGGATTGCCGCGAAAGTGAGTCTCTATCCGCTCACCGATCTTTCCGATATGCTTGATGCCGGGATAAAGCCTCAATTTCTGCTGCTTTTGGACAGCGTGTCAGATACCCGCAACCTCGGAGCATTGATTCGGACCGCATTGTGTGCCGGTGTAAACGGTGTTATTATTCCCAAAGACCGCGCTGCCTCGCCGACTCCCGGCGTATCCAAAGCATCCGCGGGGGCATTGGAGCATATTCTTCTGGCACAGGTCACAAACATGGTCAGCACTATAAACGAACTGAAAAAAAATGGGATATGGATTGCAGGAATGGAGCGGTCTGCAAATCAGTCTGTGTTCGAAAGCGATCTGACCTGTCCGCTCGGCATTGTCATCGGCGGAGAAGAAAAAGGCATTCGTCCTTTAGTCAGAAAACAATGCGATTTTCTGATGTCTGTTCCCCAGAAAGGTGCAGTCAATTCGCTGAATGCTTCTGTGGCGGGCGCGGTTGCTATGTATGAGGTTTTGAGACAAAGGGGACGGACAACAGAGTTGTCTTAAAGTCAGCGGGTTCAAGTCGGAGGCTTGAACCGACTTGAGCTAAATTGTCTGAACCCTGATTCACCTGATTAAAGGATTTACAGGATTGGCGTCAGACCTTTCAGGCTCGGCGTAGCGGCGGGAGCAGGTGAGACAGAAATCATGAAAATCCTTTAATCCTGAAAATCAGGGTTCGGACATTGTTCGGCACCTGCAAGGATTGTGTTTAAGATTTCCTAACTTATCTGATAATGAAGGAGATAGTCAATGTCTGTCCAATATATCACTGATGAAACAGGAAAAACAGCGGCTGTCATTATTCCTCTCAAAGAATGGGAAACGGTTCTCAGGAAACTGTATGAAAATGAACCTGAAAGAAATGACACGGCTTATTTGCTTCAAAGCGAAACAATGAAAAAACGGCTGATCGAGTCCAGGAACAGGAGCGGCGGAAAGACATGGGAAGAGGTCAGGGATGCGCTTGGTATTTGATGAAAACGCCTTTGAAGATCTGGTGTGGTGGATGAATACGGACATCAAAAAGGCGAAAAAAATCATTTCGCTAATCCGCGAAACAAAACGGAATCCCTTTGAGGGCATAGGAAAACCCGAGCCGCTCAGACATGAATTATCCGGATGCTGGTCAAGGCGGATAGACAGGGAACACCGGCTTATTTACGAAGTCACGGAGAAGGAGATCAGGATTCTTGCCTGCCGGTTTCATTACATAGAAAGATAATTCCTTTGCTATAGGAATTTATGAACACGAGACTTGAACCATTCTGACATTAACGAACTCTGTTCGGGAAAAACAACAGAGTTGTCTTAAAGTCAGTGTGGTTCAAGTCGGAGACTTGAACCAACATTGAGTTCGGACGGTTATAGACTCCGAATGGAAAAGGGGATACAAGTTTCGGCTTGACCCTGTCCGAAATTTTTTTCAGCGATTATGATAAAACACTTTAACCATAAAGGATTGGAAAAATTATTTGAAACAGGAACAATTAAAGGTGTCCGCCCGGAACATGTCCCGAAGCTTCGCCGGATACTTGCACTTCTTGAAACAGCAGGTGTGATTGATGATATGGATTTACCCGGTCTTTATTTGCATGAACTGAAAGGAAAGAGAAAAGGAACATGGTCAGTCAAAGTAAGCGGAAACTGGCGGGTAACATTTCAGATCAGCAGCGGCGATATTTATAATGTCGGTTACGAAGATTATCATTAAAAGGAGATTCTTATGGGAATGTATAATCCTCCCCATCCCGGAGAAATTATCCGTGAATACTGCATTGAATCGCTCGGGTTGAAAACAGCAGACGCGGCAAAAGCACTCGGCATTTCGCCGAAAAAATTATCGGCATTACTCAGCGGCAAATCGGGTATCAGCCCGGAGACGGCGCTGCGTCTCTCAAAAGTATTCGGTCGCAGCCCTGAAGGATGGCTCAGGCTTCAGTATCAGTATGATCTCTGGAAAGCAGAGCAGCAGACCGATCTGACTGCATTAAGACGGATTCAGACAGACTGTGTAAAAAAGGATTTCCGAGATCAAAGTGTTATCCTTTCTTAAACATAATCATTGCAGATACGGGACAGCGTGTAAAAAAAAAGATATTCGAGAACACAGAAATGCAATTCTTTTTAAGCAATATTTGGCGGTTATGACCGAATTATCCATACGACTGTGTTTATTTTTTTTCATGTTATTTTTATCCTTGCCGTATCCTGCAAAGGCTCAACATCCCGGTGTGCCGCCCGTGACAGCAGATGAAAACACCGCAATGTTACCGCTGGGGCTTTATCTGGAATATTTGGAGGATACGGAGGGACTTCTGACCATAGAAGATATAACATCGGAAAAATTTTCTCGGAAATTTGTTCCGAGCAAAAGAGAGACTCTTAATTTCGGCTATACCAGTTCGGCATACTGGATAAGATTCAGTCTCTCATATCTTCCGAAATATCAGCGCATTGAAAAAGAACTGCTGCTGGAACTGCGGTATCCGCTCATTGATCACGTGGAACTCTGGTTCCAGGGACCTGACGGAACATGGACGGTAAGAAAAACAGGCGACCATCTTTTTTTCAGTCATCGGGATGTGGAATATCACAATTTTGTTTTCAGAATTATGACTGTGCCGAATATGGAACAGACCTTCTATCTCCGTCTCCGGAGCGAAGGAACCATAGAAATTCCCCTTGTTCTCTGGTCCCCGGTGAAGTTCGCGGAGGCGGTGAACAAAAGGCAATATATCTCAGGAATTTATTACGGTCTCATGTGGGCAATGGCTGTATATAATCTCTTCATCTTTCTGTCTGTCAGAGATATCAGTTATTTCTTCCATGTCCTCTATATTGTCAGCTATATCTTTTTTCAGGTCTCCCTGAGCGGCGAAGGATATGAATATTTATGGCCGGATTTTCCCTGGTGGTCAAATCACAGCATTCCGTTTCTGATTACCACTACCGCGGTCTGCATTTCTCTGTTCTCAAAGGCATTCCTTCACACACGGGCATATTTTCCCCGGTTAGATAAACTGATTTCTTTTTTTATAGCCGGGTCAGTGCCGGTGACGGTAATGTCTCTGACTGTCAGCTATGCACTTAGCGTAAGGCTGGCAACGGTCTGGATTCTGCTGGGCATGGGAATTGTTGTGACAACCGGAATGGTTTCTCTGGCAAAAGGACATCGTTCAGCCCGATTTTTTATGATCGCATGGATGACATTCTTAGGCGGAACAATTATCTATGCGATGAAAACCTTCGGGCTGGCGCCTGCCAATTTTTTTACTTCCTATACCATGCAGATCGGTTCTGCAATGCTCGTCATGCTGCTGTCTCTGGGCTTGGCGGACCGTATCAATCTGGAACGCAAAGAAAAGCTGCTTGCTCAGGAAAAGGCTCTGAATACACATCAGGAAGCACTCAAAGCTCAGGAAGCCATTGCCGAAACATTGGAAACCGAGGTGGAAGAGCGTACCGGCGAACTGAGAGCCACTCTGGAACAGGTGGAAAATGCAAACACGCAGATATTGGAAAGCATCCGTTATGCACAGAAAATTCAGAGTTCGCTTCTGCCGTCCAAAGAGAAAATGTCCCGATGTTTTAAAAACTATTTTATCATAGACGAACCTAAGCATATTGTGGGCGGCGATATTTATCTTTTCGAGGAATTCGACGACGGATATCTGCTTGCTCTCATGGACTGCACAGGACACGGTGTTCCGGGCGCGCTGATGACCATGCTGGCAGGATCCTCTTTCAAAGTGATTGTAAAAAAGTATTACTATGACAACCCGGCCCGGATACTCAAAGCCCTCAATATGGCGGTCAAAACTTCTCTCTATGACGAAGAAGGCAAAGAGTCAGCTTCGGATGACGGTATGGATGCGTCTGTCTGTTTTGTGGATACCGGACGGCATATGCTGACGTTTGCAGGCGCAAAAATGTCTCTGTACTACACGGATGCCGCCGGTCTGCACACTGTAAAGGGAGATAAACAGAGTATCGGATATAAAAACGCAAATCCGGCTGCCGATTTCACCAATCATCATATAGCGATTCAATCCGAAACGGCATTTTATATGTCAACTGACGGTATTGCGGATCAGGCCGGCGGACCCAAACGTCTTCCTTTCGGCAATGCGAGGTTCCGGACATTGCTGAAAGACATTCGTAAAGAGCCGTTTGACGGGCAGAGAAACAAAATCATCGAAGCTTATATGGAATGGAAAGGCGATGAGGAACAGCGCGATGATGTGACCGTGCTGGGATTCGGGTTCTAATGTGCGGTACTGCGGACTTGACTGTTCAGGGAGTTGATTTTTTAAAGAAAGGAGGGATACCGTGGATAATCTCGTCATCAAGGCAAGCAAATACACACCTGCGATTCTCTTTGATGCCAAAGCGCATAAATTAGACATCAAAGGTGAGTCTTATCCTGAAAATATATCCGATTTTTATAACCCGGCAATCGAATGGATGGAAAGCTATTTAAAGGAAATAGCTGACAATCAGAGTGTGACTGTAAATATCGAAATGGTTTACTTCAACAGTAACACATCAAAAACATTTATGAATATTTTTGATATGCTTCAAGACTCTGCCATAGAGGGAAAAAAAATTATAATTAATTGGTATTATGATAAAGACAATGATATATCGCTGGAAAACGGCAAAGAATTTCAGGATGATTTCGAATCACTGACCTTTAATCTGATTCAGACAGGAAAGCAGACCGGGGATTAAGTTTTCTTTTATCCTCTGCACCGATAAAGAATGTATGACTTACGCATTTGAATTTATTTTCCTGATTAACCGGCGTTTATCGGCGTCCGTCAGCGGTTAAAAATCATGCAACTGCGTAACTCATAGAATGTTCAAATGAAAACGAAAGGGTGAAAACCATGCTGTATGAGCTGTATGATTTTAAGAAAGACCTCAACAGGAAAGGAATATTTTTCTGTTTTTCCGGTCCTGTTTCTCAGGATCTGCTGGTGGAAATCGGCGCGACACTGAAGCAGAAAATGATATTGGAGGAAACACAGAACGCAACTGCGATCAGGGTATTTTCAATGGTAGTTGAAATGGCGCAGAACATTATCCATTACTCCGCGGAAAAATGTCCCAAAGACGGATTTTCGGGAAAAGAAGATGAATTAAGCATCGGAATCCTTGCTGTGGGCTATGAAGACGGACATTATTTTGTGCTTTGCGGGAACATGATCCGCAACGACTGTGTAGAAAGACTCCGTGAAAAGCTGACAAAAATCCAGAAAATGGATAAGGAAGAACTGAAAAAATATTACAAGGAACAGCGCAAAAAAGGTCCGGATGACGGAAGCAAAGGTGCCGGGCTGGGATTTATTGATATGGCAAAAAAAGCCAGCAGACCTCTTGAATTCGACTTCAGAACAATTGATGAGAATTTTTCGTTTTTTTCCACCAAGACAGTTATTTAGACGGAGATCCCGATGGAAATCCTGAAAATAGAGCCTACGAAATATACGCCTGAAATATATTTTGACGCGGAGAAAAATATTCTCAGTATAATAGGCGAATCTTATCCGGAAAATACTGCAGACTTTTATGCTCCTGTTTTTTCATGGCTCAAAAAATATCTCAAACAGGCGGGAAACGAAAACATCACCGTTCATATCGAACTCACTTATTTCAACAGCAGTTCCTCGAAAATACTGCTTGATTTTTTCGATATGTTCGAAGAAGCGACCGGCGACGGCAGACAGATAATGATCAACTGGGTCTATGAAAAAGAGGATGAGGAGACCCATCAGTACGGAGAGGAATTTCAGGAAGATTTTGAGTCGCTGACCTTCAACTGTATTCAGAAACAATGATGAAAAACATAAGATTATATTTTCGGATCAGCTATATATCTCATCAGCTTTTTTTTAACCGCTATGATAATAGGAGTTATGATTTTAACCGCTGATTCACGCTGATAAACGCCAATTAATCAGAAAAATAATTCAAGTGCGTAAGTCATAGATAATAAAGATGATAAGAGAATATGTCCGGATGATTTTCATTTAAGCCCGATAACTGCCGCAAACCGCCCTGTTATGCCTTCCGCCCGATAGGAAAAAAACAGATCCGTCCTGCATCGTGTACACAGTCCGCTGATATGAATATTCTCTTGGGAAACCCCGGCCCCGCACAGCTGATCCCTGCTCACAGCCCAGAAATCAAAATGACAGCTGTCATTTTTGTATTTCCGGAAATTTTCCGGTATCTCTTCTTTATAGTTGACAAACTCCGCACAGCAGGGTCCCAGTGAGGGACCGATACCGGCAACAATATGCCCGGGATCGCAGCCGAAATTGTTTTTCATTGCGCTGAGAGTATGCCCGATGATGTCTGCAATACTGCCGCGCCATCCGGAATGGATATTTGCAATCACGCGGCGGACCGGATCATAAATGAGTACAGCCTGACAGTCCGCGACCTGTATCACAAGATTCTTTTCCCGGATGTCAGTCACCATCGCGTCCCCGATCAGGACAGCTTTCCCCAATGACCGGGGAACCGAAGTATCCTGTTTTGAAAAAACAAGAACCGTTGTGCCGTGAATCTGTCCGGCAAACACCGATTCTTTTTCTCCCATTTCACGGGAAATCAGCGCACGGTTTTCTTTGACTGCCTTTTCTTCATCTCCGACACCCGGACTCACATTCAGGCTACGGAAAGGTACGCTGCTGTGTCCGCCGTTTCTCGTGAAAACAGCGTGCCGTATATCTGCAAACAGGGCAAGATTCGGAAACTGAAAAAATGAAATGCCGTTTTTCTGTTTTAAAATCATTTTATTTTTACGGGGTCAGTTATTGCAGGTTTCAATAATTTTTTTTATAATCAGAGTGGTTGAGGTTTCCGGGACCACTGCGATTCTTTCCACTCTGCCCCCGCCGGCTTTTACAAAAGACGCTCCGATGATGGACTCTTCGGTCCAGTCCGCGCCTTTTACCAATACATCCGGACAGATGCTCTGAATCAGCTTCAAAGGATCAGCTTCGTCAAAAAGGATCACATAATCCACACACCGCAGCCCCGCGAGGACTTCTGCCCGCTGATTTTCAGGCACAACGGGCCTTTTTTCTCCCTTGATCTGTCTTACCGACTGATCGGAATTCAGCCCGACCACGAGGATATCGCCTTTGCTCCGCGCCGCGGTAAGATAACGGACATGCCCCACATGAAGAATATCAAAACATCCGTTGGTGAACACCACGCGCAGCCCGGCTTCCCGGAGATTTTTCAGCTTTGCGGCAAATTCGGTCAGCGTAAGGATTTCAGAGTTCATTATATGCTTCGGGAACACGTTCTGTCAGGCAGGGAATTTCTTTTCTGCACGCTTCTATTTCCCGGAAATCAAGTTCGGCATACAGAGCCGCGATCTCGTTTCCGGCTTTGACCGCAATTTTTCCCCGCGGGGAAAGTATCTGGGAATGTCCGCCGAATTCCACTTCTTTTTCATGTCCGCAACGATTTGCCGCCACGACAAAAAGCTGATTTTCAATTGCCCGTGCCTGTAAAAGAATATCCCAGGGGCTGAGGCGTACCCGGGGCCATTGTGCAGAAACAACCACAATCTGAGCGCCTTTCAGCGCGAGCGAGCGGCACATTTCAGGAAATCTGAGATCATAGCATATCATAACGCCTATGGGACCCAGAGATGTGTCGCACACTACGGTTTTATCCCCTGAACGGAAATATTTTTCCTCGCCGGTCAGGGAAAACAGATGAACTTTGCGGTAAAATCCGGCAACCGAACCGTTTATGTCCATGACATACAGGGTATTGAAAATGTCTCCGTTTGAACTTTCCGGCATGGAACCCGCGATAATAAGATGATGGTGAGACGCTGCCTCGGAAAGTTTTTTCAGAATCATGGGCGTCTTTTTCGCGTGAACTGCCAGATTCTCATTATCAAAACTGCAGGACCACATCTCCGGGAGAACCGCGATATTCACATTCTGCGAAGCAAGAAAATCAATACATTCAAGCGCGGAGCGAAGATTTGCTTCCGTATCTCCCAACCTGACATCTATCTGTACAATACCCGCTTTGAAAATTCTTTTTGTATTCATCTTAATCCCCGTCTTTCAGATGGTTTGTTTCACAAAATCCCTGACAGCATCTTTATATTGCTGATTTAATATCTGCGGTGCAAAGGGACCGAAAGTTTTCCCGAAATGCTCGCCGGGATTGACAAATCCCAGCGAGCATTTCCGGCGGATTTCCTCGTTCCCAAGCCCCGGCTT
>DYRK01000158.1 GCA_020718785.1 Desulfatirhabdium butyrativorans
TTCTTTTTTTGAAGAATTTTATGAAAATGACTATAAAGAACGGGTAGAAGATTCCGGGCTGCCGCTTGAGAGGCTCCTCGGAAATATCAGACTTGCCGAAGAATCCGAACTCAGGCTCGGTGGTTTGCTATTATTCGGCAGAAATCCGCAGGTATTCAAACCGGCTTTTCATGTCAAAGCGGTTTCGTTTTACGGAAATGAATCCGAGGTAACCGAATTTCGTGACAGCGAAGATATCAAGGGCAATCTGTCTCGGCAATATGAGCATACGCTTGGTTTCCTGCTGAGAAATCTTAAAAAAATCCAGAAAGGAAGCCAGTTCAATCAGTTGGGCGAATTGGAAGTACCGCAGCCGGTTCTGGAGGAATTGACGGTGAATGCGCTGATTCACCGGGATTACTACATCAATGCTCCCATCATTGTGTTTATTTTTGACAACCGGATTGAGATAAGCAGTCCGGGCAGGCTGCCCAATAATCTGACTGTCGAGCATATTAAAAACGGCATATCTGTAGTGCGTAATCCGATTCTTCACTCTTTTGCTTCCCGAATGCTGCCCTACCGCGGCGTGGGAACCGGAATCCGGCGGGCAATCAGAATATATCCGAATATTGAATTTGAAAATAACGAAGAAGCAGAACGGTTCAGAGTAATCATCAGACGGCAGGCTTTCTGAGAAGAAAATGCGTGAGGATATTGTACGATGGCAATTCATCCTTCTTTTCCTACATCTCCGTATGAGATATTGAATCCGGATTACCGCTGGTTTCCGGCAGACGAAACTCTGCGCGGAACAAGCTATGAAAAACTCATTCCCCCGCTTGTCCATAAAATCCGGTATCAGGTAAAGGCATGGAGAGACAGCCGCTATGAGGGCGCGTCTGAAACGGGCAGGAGTCTTTTGAACTTCTGGTTTCATACACGGCATTGTCTCCCCGAAGCAGACGGCTCTGCGAAAGAATTCCGCTATTATTTTTCTCAGCAGGAAGCTGTCGAATCGCTTATTTATCTTTACGAAATCGCAGAAACAAAAGACAAATACGACCTGATCCGTTTTGATTCGTCCGGCTCTGTTTCACCCGGCATGTTCGATGAGGAATGGCTCCGTCTCGTGATAAAAATGGCAACCGGAACCGGAAAAACAAAAGTCATAAGTCTGATTATCGCATGGTGTTATTTTCATAAACTTTATGAATCTGACTCCTGCCTTGCCTCGAATTTTCTGGTCATAGCGCCGAATATTATTGTGCTTGACCGTTTAAGAGCCGATTTTGACGGACTGAAAATTTTTTTCAATGATCCGGTACTGCCGGATAACGGCTACGAAGGCAGAAACTGGCAGGATGATTTTCAGATGACTCTGCATATTCAGGACAATGTTTCTGTTATTCGGAAAACCGGCAATATTTTCCTCACCAATATTCACCGCGTCTATTCAGGCAATGATAAGGAACCGTGTTTCGAAGATGAAAATCTTGAAGACTATTTTCTCGGCAAAGGTCCGAAAGGCAAGACTGCCGGTTCAAAGATTGATCTGAGCGTGATTGTGCGTGAAATTGACGAACTGGCTGTAATCAACGACGAGGCTCATCATATTCATGACAAAAAGCTGGCATGGTTCAAATCCATTGAAGATATTCACAACCGTATGAAACAGAAAGGACATTTTCTGTCATTGCAGGTGGATGTGACTGCTACGCCCAGACATAACAGCGGAGCTATTTTTGTTCAGACCGTAAGTGATTATCCGCTGGTCGAGGCTATCACCCAGAATATTGTGAAACACCCTGTTTTGCCTGATGCGGCAAGCCGTGCCAAACTCGCAGAAAGAAAGACTTCGCGTTATACGGAAAAATATTCCGATTATATTGCTCTCGGAATCGAAGAATGGCGCAAAGCATATACCGAGCATGAAAAACTCGGCAGAAAAGCCGTGCTTTTCATTATGACAGATGATACGAAAAACTGCGACGATGCGGCAAAATATCTTGAAGAAACATATCCTGAATTCAAAAACTCGGTACTGGTGATCCATACCAAAAATAACGGCGAAATTTCCGAGGCGGATTCCGGAAAAGACAAAGAACAACTCGAAATACTGAGAAAAGCCTCCAACCGGATTGACGGACCGGAAAGCCCTTATAAAGCGATTGTCTCTGTCCTTATGCTCAAAGAGGGCTGGGATGTGCGGAATGTCACGACCATTGTGGGATTGCGGGCATATACCGCAAAGAGCAATATTCTGCCTGAACAGACTCTCGGCAGGGGACTGAGAAAGATGTATCCCGGAGAAGACGCGCCCGAATATGTAAGCGTGGTCGGCACAGATGCGTTTATGGATTTTGTCGAATCCATACAAAGCGAAGGCGTGGAACTTGAACGCAGACCCATGGGTCAGGGAACCGGTCCCAAAACGCCGATGATTATCGGGGTGGATAAAGGAAATACCAAAAAAGACATAGATAAAATGGACATAGAAATTCCGGTGATGACTCCGCGTATTTGCCGGGAATATAAAAATCTTGAGGAACTGGAGCCGAAAGATTTTGCTGTCAGAAAGATCTGCTGCCGCCGGTTTTCGGAAGAAGAAAAAAGAGAGATTGTATTCAGAGATATTGCCACCGGCGAGATAAACCACAAAACCTGTCTCAATTCGGATATGGCGGGCGATTTCCGCAGTGTGACCGGATATTTCACTCAGATCATAATGAAAGACCTGAGACTGTTCAGCGGCTATGATATTCTCTACGGAAAAGTAAAGGAATTTATCCGCGACCATCTCTTTGATATTCCTGTTGAAATTGACGACCTGAACACTCTGAGAAATCTTTCTGAGCCGGGAGCAGGCAAAACAGTCATAGAAACATTTAAGAACAAAATCAACGAACTGACTCTTTCTGACAAAGGGAGCGCAGAAATCCGGGATTATATAAGACTGAAACAGACCCGGTCCTTTGCAGTAAAAGATCAGGATTTTCTTGTGCCGAAAAAAAGCCTGTTCAATAAAATCGTGGGAGACAGCCGTCTGGAGTTGAAATTTGCTTCATTTCTGGAAAAATGCCCCGATGTGATTTCTTATGCTAAAAATTATCTTGCTGTCCGTTTCAAGCTGGATTACGTGGACTCGGACGGAAATCTATCGAATTATTATCCTGATTTCATTGTCAAAACTGATGACAGCCATATTTTTATCGTAGAAGTGAAAGGGCTTGAAGACATTGATGTTCCGTTGAAAACAGCCCGTCTCGGACAATGGTGTCAGGATATTAATCAAATCCTGAAAAAAGATCGCTTTGATTTTGTTTTCGCAGATGAAGATGATTTTGAAGCCTATAAGCCGAAAACCTTTTCCGAATTGCTTGAGAATTTCAGAAAATACAAGTAGGGCGGGTTCCGCCGCTTTAAAAAAATCCCCCTTCATCCCTATTTACAAAAGGGGGAAACTGTCCGGCTGCGTAAGAGGAACGCAATAAATGAAACTGAACGGCAGCGAAAAACGGGAAATTATAAAACTCATCGAAGCAGACAAAGCTCTGCCTGACAAATACCGCTTTTTTCTGTTTGATGACAAGAGAGAAGTGGAACTGGTCTGGAACGGCAAGACAAACGAAGTCTGCAATCTTGTTCTGCCATTTCAGGTGATTGAGCAGATTGATGAGCCGAGGGCAGAAAAACCTGAAGATACTTCATCGCAGATGGCATTGTTTGATGAGCGCGGCAGACAGAAAGCCGGCTGGACAAATAAGCTGATTTGGGGCGATAACAAACTGATTTTGTCGTCTCTGAAAAACGGTACTTTGCGGGAAGAAATCGAAAATCAGGGAGGAATCAAACTCATCTATATTGACCCGCCTTTTGATGTAGGCGCAGATTTCTCTATGGATATCGAAATCGGGGAGGATACCTTCACCAAAAAGCCCAATATGCTGGAAGAACTCGCTTATCGGGATACTTGGGGCAAAGGCGCAGATTCATTTATTGCCATGATTTACGAGCGATTAGTTTTAATGAGGGATCTGCTGGCGGAGGATGGGAGTATTTATGTGCATTGCGATTGGAGAGTGAATGGGTATATCAGATTAGTTCTAAACGAGATTTTTGGAGAAAGCAATTTTGTGAATGAAATTATTTGGAGAAGACGCGGTGGCGCACTAAACAATTTCAAATCGTTAGGGGCTATTACAGATACTATCTTTTTTTATAGGAAATCTGAAGACTCTATTTTCAATTCTTTAAAAACAAAAGATTCAGAAGAAGCGAAACAATATATCAAAGAACGTTTTATCTATAATGACGGCGATGGACGACTTTATAGCCGAGATCCGGTTACAAATCCATCATCTGCACCGACACAGAGTCTGATTTATGAATATAAAGGCTACAAACCGCCTGCAAAGGGCTGGGCTTTTTCTTTGGAAACTATGAAAAAATGGGATTCAGAAGGCAGACTATATTTCCCATCTGATAAAACACAACGAATAAGAAGAAAAACTTTTCTTGATGAATACGAAGGGCAACCGGTTCAAAATCTTTGGACTGATATTTATGTTATTAATTCACAAGCATATGAAAGTGTAAATTATCCTACCCAAAAACCTGAAGCCCTGATAGAGAGGATCATCAAAGCCAGTTCCAATGAAAACGACATTGTAGCGGATTTTTTTGCCGGCTCCGGAACTGCCCTTGCCGTAGCCGAAAAACTCAACCGCAAATGGATCGGCTCGGACCTCGGCAAATTTGCCATTCACACCACCCGCAAGCGCATGATTCAGGTTCAGCGGCAACTGAAAAAAGACGGCAACGCATTCCGGGCATTTGAAATTCTGAATCTCGGCAAATACGAGCGGGTGCATTACATCGGCGTAAATGTCAATTTGAGAGAAGAAGAACGGCAGAAACAATTGGAGCAGAAAGAAAAGGATTTTGTTGCCCTGATTCTTAAAGCATACAAAGCAGAACCCATTGAAAATTTTAAATGTTTTCAGGGCAAAAAAGCCGGCAGATTTGTAGCAGCCGGTCCCGTCAATCTGCCGGTCACACGGCTTTTTGCAGAAGAAATCATTCTGGAATGCCGTGAAAAGCGCATCTCCCGTGCCGACATCCTTGCTTTTGAATTTGAAATGGGGCTTTTTCCCAATATTCAGGAAGAAGCAAAATCCAAAGGCATTGATCTTGCTATGAAATATATCCCCCGTGAAGTGTTTGACAAGCGGGCTGTCGAGAAAAATCAGGTGGTATTTCACGATGTCTCATATATCGAAGTCAAGCCGGATGTACGAAAAGGCAAAAAAGGCGGGCTTCCGTCCATTGCCGTGGAACTCACCGACTTTTCGGTTTACTACTCTCAGGACAGCGTGGACAATGCTTCGGAATCACTGAAAAACGGTAAAAATAAAATTGTTGCGGAAAGCGGCAGAATCATCAAAGTCAGCAAAGATAAAGAAGGTATCGTATCCAAAGAAATTCTGACCAAAAACTGGACAGACTGGATTGATTACTGGAGCGTTGATTTTGACTTTGAAAACAAGCGCGAGATTGTCCGGGTAAGAAATCAGGCGGGCGGAGAGACAGAAGAGGTCTGGACAGGCGATTTTATCTTTGAAAACGAGTGGCAGTCGTTCCGCACGAAAAAAGACCGGACAATTGAGTTGAAAACTCCGTTTCACGAATGCCGTCCGGGGAGATACAAGATTGCAGTAAAAGTGGTGGATATTTTCGGCAATGATACCATGAGGATTATCGAGGTGAGGGTATGAAAATCCTTATTGACAGAGTGAGAATAATAAATTTTCGTTCATTGAAAAATGTAGAGATCGGTTTGGAACCGCTTACTTTATTGGTCGGCGTAAATAATTCAGGTAAAACATCCTTTCTGAGAGCCTTGAATTTGGCCTTAGGTATAGAACGAAAAATCGTCAGTCAGGAAGACCTTTTTATTGACAAAGACGGCAATCAGCAGGCTGAAAAAGCGATTATCGTTGATATTCGGATTATTCCTGTCAATGGAAATTTTCAGCGGATAAAGGAATTTGATGAAAAGTGGGCAAGTGAGTTCGGTAAAGATATTCAGCCAGATGATTCGGGTGAATTTTTTGCTTTCAGAACCCGCTATTCATTTCAGGGGCAAAAAGATGAAACTAGAGCCGAGCGTTTTTTTATAAGAAACTGGGAAAATCAGGATATCGCTGAAAATGACAAATTATCGGCACTGTTAGACGCCATACCCTTATACTTTATAGATGCTCAACGGGATTTATTAGAGGATTTGAAAGTTCGGAATTCATATTTTGGCAAATTAGCCGCTCAAATCAAATTCAATGAGAATAAATTAAAAGAAATTGAAGAACAGTTGGATCAACTTAATGAAACGACAGTAGAAAGCGCTGATGTACTCAGGCATTTGAAATTAAAACTGGAAGAACTCAATCAGGCTGTTCATACAAAAGGCAAAGGCGTAGAAATAACGCCATTTCCAAAGAGAATCAGAGATTTGCATAAAGGATTGAAAATACATTTTCAAGACAACGACTCTGAAATGTTCGGATTGGAGTATCACGGGATGGGAACTCGAAGCTGGGCTTCGATTCTGTCATTCAAGGCTTATGCGTCATGGGAAGAAAACCCTGAAAATCCTGAAAAAAAAGAACCGTATCATCCGCTTTTGGCATTGGAAGAACCCGAATCTCATTTACATCCGAATGCTCAACGGCAGCTTTATAATCAATTAAAAAATATGCAGGGACAAAAAATCATCAGCACGCATTCGCCATATATTGCAGGGCAGGCTGAACTGCATGAAATCCGACATTTTTTCAAGGGTACTGATGAAACAAAGATCAATCCGATTGAATTAGGGTATGATAAAAAATTATCAGAGACTGAGACCAGATTGACATCTGCTCATCCGAGTAAAAAGGTTGAGTTAGAAAGAGAAATCAAATCGTTAAAAGATAGCAAGAGAGAATTTCTCAGAAAATATCGAAATGTGATTATGAACACGCGTGGTGAATTATTATTTGCCCGTGTTTTGGTTTTTTGCGAAGGCGAAACGGAAGAACAGGCTCTACCCATATTTGCAGAAAAATACTTTGGAACTTCTATTTTCAACTTAGGCGTAAATATAATTTCCGTCAATGGTTATGAAAGCTATTCACCTTTTATCACCATTGCAAATTCGTTGAATATTTCTTGGTTTATTTTTAGTGACGGTGAAGATAAAGCTATTAACAGCATATTAAAGACTTTCATAGAAATGAATGCTGATATTGAAAAAATTGTTTCCCTGCCAAACCAATATAATTTTGAACAATATTTATTGGCTAAATATGCCGACGATATCAAAATGGCGATTGCAGAATATTTATCCGGCAATTCAAAAGCAGAACAGTTCATTAGCAATAAAAGACAGGAAGTTGACAACTGGGATAAAGAAAAAATAGAATCTTTTATGGAAGATCGTAAAACAAAATTAAGCCCTCTTTATGCTAATAAAATTCTCTCAACTTATCAAGATGAAAGAATGATACCGAATGAAATTAAACTATTATTTGTGTTAATATGTAAAGAGTTGAATATTGAAAGCCCGTTAGAGAAAAATTGGAAACGCCGTATTCTCTTGAAAACACTCAACTGTATTATTTCAAGGAAGAAAGAAAATGAAATCACAGGCACTCTCGGATGAACAGAAACAAATTGCTTATTATAATGAGGGCGAAGGAGCTTTGCTTGTAGAAGCTGGTGCCGGAAGCGGCAAAACAAGGATACTGACTGAACGGGTGCGTTATCTGCTTACCCAAAAATCAGAAAAGTTCAGCGTGCTGTGCCTGACTTTTACAAACAAAGCGGCTGAGGAAATGCAGGAAAGGCTTTCAGATGTTCCTAAAATCAAAGAACGGTCTTTTATCGGAACAATACATGCTTTTTGTTTAGAGCTTTTAAATTCCCGAAGGCATGAATTGGGATTTTCTGAAATGCCGCATATTTTTGAACGGGAGGAAGACAGGAAAAAAACTATTGAATCAGTCTTACTGGAAAATCCTATTTTCAAAGATAGTTACGATGGATTGGATTTAAAACAGAAAGAGAATTTCTTGAATCAATCCCTCGTTTTTATCAGTAAAGTAAAGCGGGATCTTATTGTATTGGATGATGATAAGCTTGAGTTCAGCGGATGGGATGCTGAAAAATTATGGTTGTATAAGCTATATAATCAATGTTTAAGAAATCAAAATGTAATGGATTATGATGATATACTCCTGTATGCTTACCGGATATTGACAGAAAGACCTGCTATATCCAATTTATACCGAAGAATTTATAAGTATATTCTGATAGATGAAGCTCAAGACCTTAATTTTGCCCAATACCATATTATCAAAGCCCTTTGCGGCGATACTTATAAAAATTTGATGATGGTCGGCGACCCGAATCAGGCTATTTACGGATTCAACGGTTCTGATAAGAACTTTATGCAGATTGATTTTGTGCATGATTTTCAGGCTGAAAGAAAAATTATTGCTAAAAATTACCGTTCATCAAAAAGCGTTTTGGAGTTTGCCCGAAAAATAAAATCCGATGTTGAAATCGGGAATAATTATTTTTCAGGAGAAGCAAAAGTTTATGAATTTGAGGATGAAGACAGAGAAGCAGAATGGGTTATCTCAAGGGTAAAAGAATTGTCGGCACAGAAGATATATAGGGAAAAAGAAATCGAAGAGGAAGTAACATTGGAAGATATTGCGGTATTAGCCCGCAATCGTTTTGTTTTTAAAAAACTGGCGGAGAAACTTCAACAAGACGATATGCTTAAAGAAAATTTTTATTTTAAGAGAAACGTCAACGGATTTGAAAACACCTCTGATCTTATGAAACTTTTTGATTTGGGAACAAGGGTTATTGCCAATCCTTCGGATGTGTTGCATTTTTCACAAATTTTTTCTGAACTGAATACTGTTTTCCCTGATACCGCAGATAGCATAAAAACTTTATTGACACTTGACAATCTGACAGATCAGCCGAAATTGAAAATAGTTACACAGGCATGGAGCATTTTAAATCAAAATCAATCTCAATTTCTGAGGGCGATTCAATCCATCGAAAAACAGATTGATATATTAAGCGATGATGAAAAAGCATTTGTAATGTTTGATATTTCAGAATGGAAAAAAGTATGGAACTGCTATTTAAGAAGTTCAACTCCTGACAGTGTTTCTTTGTCACATTTCAGGAGATTCCTTGCTGTAGGAAATAATCAGAATGACCGTAAGAAGCAATGCTTAATGCTGGCGACGGTTCATGCTGTAAAAGGGCTTGAATTTCATAGTGTATTTTTAATCGGTATGACACAGGGCATTTTCCCGGATTACCGAGCAAAAAATACAAAGACATTAGACGAGGAGCGAAATAACGCTTATGTGGCTATTACAAGAGCAAAACGGCAACTTTATATTACCTATCCAAAAAAGAAACTGATGCCATGGGGTGATATTAAAGCACAAGAACTATCCGTTTTTATAAAAGATTTTCCAAGAGAAAGTATGAAAGAGCAGGATTCGCCAAAGGAGCTTCATGAATGAAACTCACTGAAGCTGAAAAGCTGACGCTTCATGAGGCAATATAAACTTGCGGTGAAAGTTTTGGATATGAAGATACAAATCAAAAATCTCGGAGTGTTAAAGCAGGCTGAATTCTCGCTCGGCGATATGACGATTTTATGCGGCGGCAATAATACAGGCAAGACTTATGCCACTTATGCGCTGTTCGGATTTCTGTCCTTGTGGCGGGCTGTGTTTTATGTCAGCGTCAAAGATGAAGCAATCAGACGGCTCCTTGCAGACGGAGCGGTTCATATTGATATATCAGAATATGCTGAACATGCAGAGGGCATTCTTTCGGAAGGCTGCAAAGCATATACAAAGCAATTGCCGATGGTCTTTGCGGCGCCGGCGGACCGCTTCAAAGCAACTTGATTTCAAGTCATTTTAAATTCGGAAAATATCAATATTCTGCCCGGATTTGACCGAAAAATGAGATCGGCAGATGCGGAAGTTTTTTCAATCACAAAAACAGAGGGGAGCAGGGAAATAGCAGTTACACTTCTTGTTGAAAAAGAAAAAGTAAAAATTCCCAAAGATATGCTTACACAGATCATCGGACATGCAATCAAAGATATTGTTTTCGGTCATATTTTCCCTAATCCTTTTATTGCCAGTGCGGAAAGAACGGGCGCAGCCATTTTCCGAAAAAAGTTGAATTTTGCCCGTAACCGTCTGCTCGAAGAGATGCGCCGGACCGATAAGAATATGGAATTTCTGTCAAAAGTGTATCAGGATTATGCCTTGCCGGTGAAAACCAATGTGGATTTTATGATGCAACTCGAAACCATTGCCAAACAGAGCAGTTTTATTTCCGAAAAGCATCCTGATCTTTTAGACGATTTTGGCGACATCATCGGCGGAAAATACACGATTACTCAAAATGATGAGCTTTACTATATTCCGAAAGGCAAACAAATCAGACTTTCTATGGATGAAAGTTCAAGTGCAGTGCGTTCTCTTCTCGATATCGGATTTTACCTCAGACATATCGCTCAACCCGGCGATTTGCTCATGGTTGATGAACCGGAACTGAATCTGCACCCGGAAAACCAGCGTCGGATAGCTCGGCTTTTTGCACGTCTTGTCAATCTCGGCGTCAAGGTTTTCATCACGACTCATAGCGATTACATCATCAAAGAACTGAACACATTGATTATGCTCAATCACGACAAGCCGCATCTGAAACGGATTGCCGAAAAAGAGGGATATAAGCCGGAAGAACTTATTTTGTCTGATAAAATCAAGGTTTATATTGCAGAAGAATCGCTTGTAAAATCAGGCAGGGGACAGCGTAAAACAGGATATCAGACGCTGACTCCGGCAGACATCAGCCCGGAACTCGGCATTGAAGCCCGCAGCTTTGATACGACTATCGAAACAATGAATCGAATTCAAGAAGAAATCGTCTGGGGAGGAGAATAACGATGTCTGATATTGATATTCTTCACCAGATGATTAGGGTCTGTCAAAAAATAACATTTACATTTAATCATTCTGACTTCGGTGCAAT
>DYRK01000839.1 GCA_020718785.1 Desulfatirhabdium butyrativorans
AAAAATGCCTGTTCTACCGCAAAAAAAATTATAAGTCTTTAAGGTCGCTCGCTTAATGACAGGAATTTTTCCGAGGGTTTATGAAAAAGCTGTTAGTAATACTTTTGATTATCGCAGCGATCAACGGCATCGTCATTGTCGTGTTTATGTCGTTATCGCGTTTCAACGCCGATGAAAAAGAAGATGCGGTGTATATCGCGCTTGCAGGACCCATGAGCGGCATTGATAAGGAAAACGGAGAAGATATGGTCAGAGGAGTAAGACTATGTCTCGAAAAATTCTGTCCGCAGAACAAATTCAAAGGCAAAAAAATAGAACTCCTTGTTTTTGATGACAAAGACAGGCGGACCGCCATACAGATCGCCACGCAGCTTGCGGGCGGAAACAAAGTGCTTCTCGTACTCGGACACTACAGAAGCAGCAATTCCATCACCGCCGGTGCGATTTACAAAAAAAGCGGTATTCCTGCAATCACGGCATCAGCTTCGGTCGAAAGTATCACGTCGGAAAACGAATGGTATTTCAGCACCATACCGAAAAACCGCTTTTCAGCAGCGTTTATAGCAGCTTATATGAAGAAAGCTCTGAACAGAACATCTGCAAGCATGATATATGACAAAAATGAATACGGTTCCGATCTTGCCCGGCATTTCGAAGCGGAAGCTGCCGCACAGGGTATAACCATCAAAAACAAATGGGAGATTGACGGCGAGAGTGAAACCGCGGCTCAGGAAATGAAAAATACTGTCGGTCAGCTCAGGTCCGCAGAAGAAACGGGAATGGTGTTTTATGCAGTTTTTGCAGGTCAGGGAGCGGATTTTCTTGCATCATCGAGGTATCCCGGCACCGATTATCCGGTCATGGGACCGGATTCCTTTTCCAATACCAGCTTTGCCGGGAGATTCAAAGGTTATCCCGGAGAACAGATATCCCCCGGATATTATTCGGACGGGATTTATGCGGCATCTCCGTTCATTGCCGAAGCAGGCGGAGAAGAAGCACTCGATTTCAGAAAAGAGTTTATCAGAAAATACGGCAGAGAGCCGTCATGGGTGGGTGCCTGTTACTATGACGCTATGCTTGTCGCTCTTACTGCTGTTGAAAAAGCAGAAATTCAGGGACAGGATATCAGAGAGGACCGGAGAAGAGTCAGAGATGCCCTGAACCGTGTGAACAGCCCTGATGTGGCAGTAAAAGGCGTAAGCGGAGATATTTATTTTGACGTACAGGGCGCGAGTTTCGGAAATGTGATGATGGGTATATGGCATAAAGGGCAGTTTCTGCCCGCGTTCCGGCAATATTCGGAAAAGAGGTCAGAGGTACGGGGTGCGGGGTCCGCGGCAGTATCCGCGGTTCAGCAGGACAATGACTTCATCACTGTCGAATCACGTACCCTGACTGAGACACGGGTGGTTTATGCGGGCATTGATATCAATAAAATTTACAATCCGGATATGGAAAAAGGAACTTACACCGCGGATTTTTATCTCTGGTTCCGGTTTCAGGGAGAGTTTGACGATACGGGCATCACATTTCCGGACGCTGTGAATCCGGTCAGGCTGGGCGAACCGGTTATGACAGATCACTCAAAAGAAAATATTGCCGTCCGTTCATACCGTGTCATTGCCGATTTCAAAACTGTTTTTGATCTGTACGCGTATCCCTTTGATCGGCAGGTTTTACGGATCAGCCTGCGTCACACGGATCAGCCGAGAACAAAACTGATTTACGTCCCTGATGTCCCGGGGCTTTCCGAAGCCGATCCTGTTCCGTCCCGCAAAAAAGACATAGGAAAAAGAATGATTCAGCCTGTTGCAGGCTGGAAAGTCTCGGATATGTCTCTGTTTCAGGATATTCTGACCCTTGCCGGACCTGACAAACACGCGAGTTCCTATTCCAGCATAAACCTTGATATCCGAATAGAGAGAAAAGACCTTACCTCGCTTTTTTTAAAAAATTTCTCTCCGTTCATGGTGATAGCGATTATCTTGTATATGGTTTATCTGATACCGCCGGACCGGCTTTCTTTGCGTGCATGGATATTCATACCGTCTCTCGCGATGCTGGGAGCAATCCATTACTCACTGATGATTCTGACGCCGGGGCGTCGGCTCTTCGAATATGCTCTTTTTGCCGGATACATTCTCGCAGGAATGTCTCTTGCCATCTCTGTGACGAGTTCGATAATACGGAAACGGAGCAGCGATGGAAAACGGGACAGGCTTACGCTTTTCGGAAAAATTCTTCATATTGTGTTCACGCTTGCTTCGGGCGTATTT
>DYRK01000159.1:0-1464 GCA_020718785.1 Desulfatirhabdium butyrativorans
GGCGGAAAAGGCTACTTCTGCCTGGATATAAGCAATGCTGAAAATTTTTCCGCGGCAAATGTCCTGTGGGAATATCCGAGAGACGATACGCCCCAGAGTGAAAAAGACAATATGGGATACAGTTACAGCAGAGGATATGTGGTCAAGAGCAAATCCGGTTCGGTTGTTGTTTTCGGCAACGGCTATGACAGCCAGAACGCGAGAGCGGTGTTCTTTGTTCTTGACGCTGAAACCGGCATTTTGCTGAAAATGCTCGACACGGGCGTAGGCGATCACAGCAACGGCGTGAATACGGATGATCCTGACTGCAACGGTCTTTCCACGCCTTTGCTCATAGACCCGACCATGGACGGCGCGGTTGACTATGCTTATGCAGGAGATTTGCTGGGCAATCTTTGGAAATTCGATCTGACGGCTGAAAATGCGTCGGATTGGTCTATCGCTTACGGCGGAAAGCCTATTTTTCAGGCAAAAAATGCAGCAGGCAAACCTCAGCCCATTACTATAGAACCGGATGCCATGCTGCACTGTGACCCGAACAAGAAAGGCTTTATCGTTGTGTTCGGTACCGGCAGATTCCTCCTGGATTCTCCCAGCGATATTGGAAATACCGACACCCAGAGTATCTACGGTATATGGGACTGGGAAAGCGATCCCCAGTCGCCTGCTGAAAAAGGCATGGGCGCGTTTACGAATTTGAAAAACAGCGTGGGCGACCGCAAGCTGGAAAATGCTGCCAATATCTCTATGATACAGCGGGTAGTAGAAGAACAGTCCAACCCGGATGTGCGGGTGCTTACCTCAAATGAAGGAAAGAACGAACTGTCGTGGTATCCGAGCGACCGGAACCATGTGGGCTGGTATTTCGATCTTCCTGACAGGGGAGAACGCGTTATCTATAAGGTCAATATTATCACCGGTATTGCTCTTGTGGTTTCCACAGTGCCTTCGGATGTTTCCTGCGAACCGGGCGGGACTTCATGGATCAATGCCGTAGACGCGTGTACGGGACAGAGACTCAGTAATGTCGCTCTGGATATAACCGGAGACAAAGCACTTACAGATGCTGACCGCGTGACCATGTCTGATACCGACGCTTTCCCAATACCGCTTGCCGCGAGCAGCACAAGGCGGAACGGATCGCTGACCGATCCCGGTATTATAACCAAAGGCGACGAGACATTGCTGTATTTCGGTAAAGACCTGACACCCTTTCCGGGTTCAGGAGGAGGAGTTTATTACTGGCGGGAAGTAGAAGAATAATCCCTTAATAAAGAACCGCTGATGAACGCGAATAAACGCTAAGTTAAACTGATTCTGTAAAGCGATTTTGCAAATCGTTTTGCCTATAAAACGACTTGCAAAGTCGTTTTACGAAAGCAGTATAATTGGCGTTTATCAGCGTTCATTTTTGCAAATCGTTTTGCCTATAAAACGACTTGCAAAGTCGTTTTACGAAAGCAG
>DYRK01000159.1:1564-6434 GCA_020718785.1 Desulfatirhabdium butyrativorans
CGAAGAAAAGGCAGAGCCTGCCGCAGAGTCAGACAGCGGGCAGGAAACAGATAACTCGGCAGCAGTTAGTGAGGAAGAAAAACAGTTTACCGACAAAAGAGCGGAACTTGAAAAAGAGTATGCCGCTCTTGTGGCAGAACGGAAGGCTATTGCCAAGGAAAGGGAAACGGCAAACAGCAATGAAGCCCGTAAAGCATATAACGGCAGAGTCATACAGTTGAATGAACGGATCGAAGCTTATGAGAAAAAACGGGATGCTTTTCAGAAAGAAATAGAGGCATTCAATGCCAAAATGACGAAAGAACCGCCCGCGAAGAGCGAATAAACGCTGATTTTTTCCTCGTTCCCAAGCCGGGGCTTGGGAACGAGAAAAAAATATTCGCGTTCATTAGCGGTTAATATTAAAGAACCGCTAATAAACGCCAATAAACGCTAATTTGGTCGGGATTTAAAAAAATATTAGCGTTTATTCGCGTTCATTAGCGGTTAATATTAAAGAAATGACGTTTCAAGGCACATGAAATCTGGTTCCCAGATGAACGGTTTTGTCAGACTGAATGATAAGAACTGTCGAAACAGCCGATTGAGTACGGAGAACCATCAGAGTTCCGAAATCCACAGGAGAAAGCAGGACTTCTTCTTCGCTGTCCGGATTGGGGCGGGCTTTTTCCTGATAATAAAGCCGGTACTGCTGACCGGGAGACACGCCGTCTTTTTCGCCTTTGTCAATAAAAGCAATACTGTGCTGTCCGAGAATGCTTGCAGATTCTTCGGCAGCGACAATTTTTCCCTCCAGTCCTTTTACACTTGCGGTCATCTGGATATTCGGCTCCTGCATGACATGAGGCATCAGAAGATCATTGAGTAAAATGGGCCTGAATGACTGCGTCACTCTGCCCACGGCAAATTTGGGTGTTCTTTCGGTGACTTCGACAACACCGGTCAGATAATGCTGGGTTCCGATGAAACGGCCCGTTTCCTCATCCTGAATTTCTCTTGTCTGATAGGTTGTGTAATATCTGCCGACTGCGAAAGGCGTTGATCCGCTTTCCCTCATATAGACGATATCCCCTTTGCTTATCATTTCCCTGTCATCTTTTGACTTGAAAATCAAGCCGAGCGGGGGAAAAGGTTTTTCTCTTATAAAACCTACCCGGCTGATCAAAGGATAGAAATAATAGGTCGGGTCTCCTTCGGACATTGGCTGTCCCGCATCGGATTGTTCGGAAAAAACCGAGGGACGGTCATCGTCAATTTCCTGTCCGCGCTGCGAAGGAGGTATAAACTCTTCCGGCATCGGAGCGGAAGTCATAGCTCCATTTTTCTTTCGGGGAAAGAGCCGGATCTTTTGCCCGACATAGATCAGATCAGGATTGAAAATACTCTGTTCTATCACCCAATTTGATTTGCGGAATCGCTGAGACAGGCTCCAGAAGGTATCTCCTTTCTGAACCACATAATAGGCTCCGCTTTTATCCTGAACAATCCCTTTATCGTCACCGGTATTTTTCCCCTTTTTTTTTCCGGAAGAGATGATTTTTCCGGCACCGGCTTCCCGAATATCTCCCTGCATTATTATGATAAAAAAGCATAATCCTGTTATCAGACAAATATTTTTTTTCCATTCCATATTTATGTCTCCCGGATGTTTCAGATGTGCTGTTCAATGGCTTTGCGCTTAACTCTGCCGTAAAACGATTTTGCAAATCGTTTTATCAATATCTTTATTGCAACAATTTGACATCGGTGATTTTACCGCCGAAAATTTCCACTGCGGCCTTGATTAAAGGGTGATTCAATGCCTCGGTTCTTAACTGATCCGCCCGAGTTTTTTTTTCCTGCGGACTTTCATCTGCCCCATGTTCTCCGCCCCTTGTGACAAACGATAATTCTAAAGATTTTCCGAAAAAAACATTGCAGCATTCTTTGATAATATCTTGGTTTTTATGTATAAGTTTCAATTCAAAATCATTTCCGCCGACCTCTATCTCCAAGCTTTGATCTGTCAGTGATCTCAGCCTGCCGCATTTTTTCAGACTTGCTGCCATAGCCGGTTTTTTGCCTGAAATCATATTCATAAGCCTTGCCCAGTTTTCTTCATGGGATCGCGCAGAATCAAAAGAGACTGGAGACGATTCGGGTTTTAGCCGCGGCGATTCTTCCCCGGCATCCGGTATCCGTGATTCTGAGGCAGACGGATCTCGGACTTTTAAGTGATTGATTTCCCTGATATTTTGCAGTTCTTTATAAGCATCTGGATTCTCATAAATCCCTTTTTGCAGATTATCCAATTTTTCGATGAGAATGTCAACAGGCAGGACAGGCTTTGCCTGAAACATCCGGATAAATGCCATTTCAAGCGCAAGTTTGGGCTGAAGCGAAAACTGTATTGCGGATTCTTCCTTAAACAGCATATCCAGCACCCGGCTCAGATATATCTCTGAAATATCATTTACCTGCTCGGACATCAGCCGGAGTTCATGGACAGGAACATCCACTAACCGCTCAATTTTTTTACCCATTTTGACAATCAGCAGATTCCGGAAATGTTCGAGCAGGTCCGCATACAGTTCTTTGATATTATGACCGTTATCATAAATTATGTCTAATATATCGAGCAGTTCGGGAACATCCCCGCGCAGAAGGCACGCGGAAATGTCAAACAATATGCTTCGGTCTATGATTCCGAGTATGCCCAATACTTTCCCGGATGTGATTTTTCCTTCAGCGCAGGACATGACCTGATCTAAAAGGCTCAAGGCATCGCGCATACTTCCGCCGGATTCTCCGGCAATGAGTTCAAGACTTTCCCGATCAATATCAATGCCTTCTTTGGCGCAGAGAGAGGCAATGTGATCTGAAACCGAGACAATACTGATCCGTCTTAAATCATGGCGCTGACAGCGCGAAAGAATAGTTATGGGGATTTTATGCGGTTCCGTGGTTGCAAAAAGGAACATGACATGGGCGGGCGGCTCTTCCAGAGTTTTCAGAAGCGCGTTGAATGCCGCTATGCTGAGCATGTGGACTTCGTCAATAATATAAATTTTATAAGGACTGTGCGCGGGCATATACTTGACGTTTTCGCGCAGTTCGCGGATCTGATCCACGCCGTTGTTGGATGCGCCGTCAATTTCAAACACATCCGCCGCGTTGCCGGAAGTGATTTCTTTGCAGGACTGACATTCGTTGCAGGGGGTCGGGGTCGGACCTTTTTTGCAGTTCATGGCTTTTGCCAGAATACGGGCAACGGTCGTTTTTCCTGTACCCCGGGGTCCTGAAAACAAAATCGCATGAGCCACGCGGCCCGACACAATCGCATGGCTCAGGGTCTGAGTCACATGCTCCTGTTTGACCACATCATCGAATGTCTGGGGACGGTATTTCCTTGCAAGAACAAGATAGGACATATATCAGCTATCCATTGCTCGATTATTCTTAACACCGTCATAATCTGAGCTTTTGTAAAACGCCAAAAACTTAAAACAGACGCAAATCGTTTTTGCGGAGAAACGGTTTGCAAAACCGTTTTACGGCAGCGTCCGTAAGCGCAGATTATGCCAGTGAGCAGTATATGTTGTTTTACATAAAAAATCTGATACAATATCAGTCTGTTGCCGCTTTCAGTCTCATAAAAATTTTATCTCACGCACCTGCTCCGTACCAAAAAATAGCACACAGGTTATTTTTTTACAACTTTTATTTTTCAGTCAGAATATTCTTGCCGCCGTCATAATTTGCGCTTTTGTAAAACGCCAAAAACTTAAAACAGACGTAAATCGTTTTTGCGGAGAAACGGTTTGCAAAACCGTTTTACGGCGGATTTTAAAAGCGCAAATTATGCCGAGGGGCTGCTGAAATCCCTGTCATTCCTGCGAAAGCAGGAATGACAGAAAAAAACTTGAACATCGAGTTACTTAAAACATTTCAGTTGACTTTTTTATCAAAAAATTGATATAAATTACTCATTAACGCATCCGTCATTCCTGCGGAAGCAGGAATGACGGATGCGTAATGTGCGAATTAAACCGAAAATTCAGAATAAGTGTAACAGTTATTTTTTTCTAATTCCTGACTTAACGGCATTGAAGCCGAGGCTTGGGAACTACGGGTACAAAAGGGGGAAGCAAAAAATGATAGCCCGAGTGATTCTGATAGTATTATGTATAGTTTATCTCCTTAATCTCACAGGAGGAATTATTGAAATACCTGATAATCTTCCGATAGTGGGAAATCTGGACGAAGCAGGGGTTACAGCCCTGATGATAAAACTTATAAGCGATCTGAGGAATCTGAAAAAGAAGAAAAGCGATTCCCCTGAACACCGTTAATTTTTTTGTGTGACCTCCTGATTCAGAAACTAAGTTTTTGAAAAAAACTTAGTTTCTTTCTTCTTTCAGTTATTCAGTTATTCAGGCGGGTTTCACCCACCCTGCTTAGGAAATTTCAGGGAAATATGAAGCGATTTCTCGGGATCCATACCCGCTAATTTCACAGTATCCAAGACCGCCGCCGATGCGCCGGTAATCACAAAGTTTTTTTGTCTGTGAGCGGCAGTGATGCGCGCCGAATAGAGCAGTTGTACTGCCGCTGTGTCGAAATCGCTCACATCGCTCAGATCGAGGAGCAGTCCGTCATATTTCTCAAGGCATTCAAGAAATTCTTCATGAAGCACCGCGCCTTCATATATGGACACCGCGCCTTCGATTTTTACCAAAACCTGTCCGTCCCTTTCTTCTCTTGTAATTTTCATAATGATCTCCGTGTGTGAGGCTGTATTTCGGGTGAAGGTGCAATTAAGCAGTGATTCGGAAACTTAAAAAAAAATCAGCAGGGGTTAGTCTGAGAGTGTTCCCGGTCTGAGAGGGTT
>DYRK01000159.1:6534-10997 GCA_020718785.1 Desulfatirhabdium butyrativorans
GTTCCCGGTCTGAGAGGGTTTCCGGTCTGAGAGGGTTCCCGGTCTGAGTCTGAGAGGGTTCGCCGCCGGCGAACCCCTACGGTTTTGAACTTGCCCGCAATACCGCTGCGGCAATTGCTCCCAGCGGAAGCACGCTGTCAACTGCTCCGCGCTTGATTGCCTCCTGAGGCATACCGAACACCACACAGGTTGCCTCGTCCTGAGCAATAGTCGAAGCTCCGGCTTCCTTCATTTCCAGCATTCCCCGCGCTCCGTCATCTCCCATGCCGGTCATAATGACTCCTATTGCGTTCGGTCCCGCATACCGCGCCGCGGACCGGAACAGAACATCCACCGAGGGTCTGTGCCGGCAGACCAGAGGTCCGTCTTTGACTTCCACATAATATCTCGTGCCGCTTCGTTTCAGAAGAATATGCCGGTTTCCCGGAGCGATCAATGCACGTCCCCGCAGTACGGTGTCATTGTCTTCTGCTTCCTTGACCTCAATGCGGCAGATCGTATTGAGCCGGTCTGCAAAAGCACGGGTAAAATGCTCAGGCATGTGCTGGACAATGGCAATTCCGGCGCAGTCAACCGGGAGTGATTCCAGAAAAAGGCGCAGAGCCTCGGTTCCGCCTGTGGACGCACCTACCACTACTACCCGGTCAGTTGTCTGGAACATGGTTCTGCCTGTGGGCGGATCAAGAATTACGTCTGCGGTGAGTTTTTTCTCTATCCGGTTCCGTTCAGGAAAAGCTCCCGGAAGAATCCGTTTGATTCGGGAACGCGCAGCCGCTTTGACTGCATCGCAGATAATGATCCGGGATTCCTGTAAAAAATTTTTTACGCCCAGTTTCGGCTTTGTAATAATGTCAACCGCCCCGTATTCCAAAGCTTTGAGAGTGACTTCACATCCTTCATGCGCGAGCGCGGAACAGATGACTACCGGCAGCGGATGCTGATTCATGATTTTCCTGAGAAATGTGATGCCGTCCATTCTCGGCATTTCCACATCCAGCACAATAACGTCCGGGGTTTCCTTCATCATCTTCTTGGCAGCGATAAGCGGATCCGCTGCTTTTGCAATCACCTCAAGAGAAGGGTCCGACGATAAAATTTCTTCAAGGGTCTGACGGACCACCGCGGAATCATCAACAATCAATACCTTGATTTTTTTCATTTCAAGACCTTAATATCGGGGTTCGAGGTTCGGGGTGCGAGGTTCGGGGTGAAAAGCATTCCCTCGAACCCCTGACCCCGAACCCCTGACCCCCTTATACTTTCCTGTAAACAGCGGTTGCCACAGGAGTCAGCGGAACATTCAGACCGTTCAATGTTTCGGAATGCCCCAGAAATATGTAGCCGTTGGGGTGCAGGTGCCGGCAGATCGTATTCAATACCTTCTGCTGGGTGGGCCGGTCAAAGTAAATCAGCACATTCCGAAAAAAAATAATGTCTAAGACTTCCCGTATGGAAAACATTTCATCCATGAGATTCAGTCTCTGAAATCGGATAAGCGATCTTAGCTGCGGAATAATCCGGATGAGATTTTTTTTATCGTCTTTGCTCTTGAGAAGATATTTTTTCCTCAATGCCAGGGGAACCGGTTCGATACGCTCATGGTCATAAATACCGAGTCTGGCTTTTTCCAGCATTCGGAGAGAAATATCGGTTGCCAGAATCGAATGAGTGAAACCCGGATTTTTTTCCGCATAATCGCTTATCATCATTGCAAGTGTATAGGGCTCCTCGCCGCTGGAACATCCTGCGCTCCATAAGCTGATATGGGGAAGGCAGGGAGCCGTATCCGAGAGCGAACTCAGGTCCTTCCTGATTTTAATAGCTTTCCATTTGATCAGCCGGGGCAGTACGGTCTGTATCAGATAATCAAAATGCTTGGGTTCCCGGAAAAAATCGGTTTTATTGGTAGTGATCACATCAATCATGTGCGCGAGTTCGGCTTCCGTTCCCCGGGGGCTGAACACATAGTCGTAGTATTCGTCAAAAGAAGTCATTCCCAGTTTACGCAGTCTTTTCTGAAGACGTGCCTGAAGCATGGCTTTTTTGACTTTGGGCATTTTTATGCCCAGTTCTTCATGGACATATTGGCTGAAACGGAGAAAAGTCTTATCAGACATGGGTCTGAACTGAATCCATCCCGATGGTTCGGACTGATCCGATTCTGTTTCATCGGATCGGATATTTTCTGCACTGTTATGATCCCCTGTGCTGTTCAAGGCATTCATTCCGTATCTTGTTCCGGTGCGGGTTCGTCGCCGATTTCTTCCACAAGAGCCAGTTCATCGGTCGAGAATACCCGGTCAATATCCAAAATGATGATGAACTGCTCATCGCGTTTTCCTATTCCCTTGATAAACTCTGTCTGCCAGCGGTTGCCTATTCTGGGGGGACGCTCGATATTCGCAGGCTCCAGTTCCACCACCTCATGCACGGAATCTGCCAGCGCGCCCAGCACAGTCATTTCCTCGTCAAGAGAAACCTCCATGACCACAATGCGCGTATCCAATGAATTTTCGATTTGAGACATACCGAATTTCAGACGCATATCCACCACCGGGACCACACTGCCGCGGACATTGATCACTCCCCGCATGAAATCCGGGGACCTGGGAACTTTCGTGATCGGAATCAGGTCCAGAACTTCCCGGACCTGCTTTACATCAAGCGCAAACAGTTCTTCGCCCAGTCTGAATGTCAGATATTGCGATGTTTCCGTTATGCGGGTTTCATTCATGGTTACGGCTCCTTTCTCTAATATTGTTCAAACTCACTGTCGTATTCCTCTTTATTCTGGCTGTATTGTGCCGGATAACTCGCTGTCTGTCCCCGATTTCCTGCTGCAGATATTCTTTCCGATGCTTTTCCCGATTCTTTTCCTTTATGCCCGGGTTTCCGGGCAGTGTTGCCGCCTCTGAGAAGCGAAATTGCGCTCTGAAGCTGTTCTGCCTGAACAGCCAGTGTTTCAGACATGGAAACCATTTCTTCGGATGACGAGGCATTCTGCTGAATGACCTGCTCCAGCTGCTGAACCGCTTTGTTGATCTGCTCTGCTCCGGAATTCTGTTCGCTGCTGGCAGCGCTGATTTCCTGAACCAATTCCGCGGTTCTCTGAATATCGGGAACAATTTTTGCCAGCAGCATTCCTGCATTTTCAGCAATATTCACACTGGAAACCGACAAAATGCTGATTTCCGAGGCAGCTTTCTGACTCCGTTCCGCGAGCTTGCGGACCTCGGATGCCACCACGGCAAAGCTTTTTCCGTATTCTCCGGCACGTGCCGCCTCGATTGCGGCATTCAATGCCAGCAGATTGGTCTGACGTGCGATCTCTCCGATTACAGAAATGGTTTCAGCTATCTGTTTCATGGCGGTTACGGTTTCAGCCACGGCTTTTCCCCCTTCATGGGCATCTGCCGCGGATTTCAATGCGATCTTTTCGGTTTCGGCGGCATTGTCCGCGTTCTGTCTGATGGCAGAAGCCATCTCCTCCATAGATGCAGATACTTCCTCGGCAGACGCTGCCTGCTCCGTGGAACCCTGAGACAACTGCTGGGCGCCGGAGTTCAGCTGCCGGCTCCCGGAAGCCACATTGTCGGCTGCATGTCTTATCTCATCTGCCACTCTGCGAAGGCGGCTGTTGACAAAAAAAGCGATTCCGACAGACAGAATAATGAGCAGGATCACGGTGATATGTGCTGCAAAAAGCAGCCGGTCTCCTTTTTCTCTGTACCGTGCCACGGTCGCTTCAGTGCGTCTGTCAAGCATTTCTAAAAATTCGTCAATCGGCTCCATGATTGCTGCCTTGTATTTATGATACTGCTCATCGTGCATGATGCGTCTCGCCATTTCCCAGTCCGGTTCGCCTTTTTTCACATAATTGCCGGTCCCGTCGTCATATAATCCTTTTACGGCATTCATGGCAACGGTTTCGGTTTTTACCAGACCGTCCGAGTTGTTCTGCGCCTCTTTCAGCTTGGAAAACTCCGCCTGAGTAAATCCGGACTGCTCCATCAGTTTCTGCAAAGGCGCAGTGATGCCGTCCGGATGGGGGTTGTCACCGTAAGTCAATACCAGATCCCAGTAAATCCGATCATAATTTTCAGGCCGGGGTTTTTTCCCGTTCCGTATGGCAAGAATATCCCAGTATATTTTTTCATATTTTATATCGCCGGTGACCACATAAGTTCTTGCCATCCGGGTCAGATCATCGGAACTCTGACGAAGCTGATCCGCAAGCAGATAGGACTGATATCGCTGTTCCTGACTGAGATTGAGGGATTTTTTATTCTGTTCCATCAGCACACTGAGAATGCCCAGAACGATTATTCCCAGAATAATGACCGTATAACTGGCCGTAAATATCTTCCTGACCGACATGAGCATCCTCCTTTCATTCTGAATATTCTTTTCTCGTTCCCAAGCCCCGGCTTGGGAACGCACTTGCCGGGGAAGCTCCCCGGCTT
>DYRK01000840.1 GCA_020718785.1 Desulfatirhabdium butyrativorans
GGCCCGAAGCCGGGGCTTCGGGCGCAGATGCGTTCCCAAGCCCCGGCTTGGGAACGAGGGAAGTCCTGTCCAGAACATCATCTTTGTCTTTAAATTCATGAGACGCTCTCCGTAAGAGTGAACTGCCTGTCATTTTGCTCCTTTATGTAAAGCGGATTCGAAATCCGCTTTACATAAAGTGGCACGATGCCTGTTATCGTTTTGCTTTTTCCCAGAACAATTTGAAGCCTTCCCGGGTCCGTTTGTCCAGAATTTCCCACAGGATAAAATTATCCCTGAAAAAATTCGGATCATTTATATGAAAAGTCTCGATTTCTTCCGGGGTCAGCCGGTCTCTGACAGCAAGGCTGACAGGGAATATGCTCAGGGTTCTGAGTACCTGTTCTGTCTGAAAATCCGGAGCGATTACATAGTTGAGCCATTCTTCCGCGATGCGTTTCAGTTCCGGTTTGTCTCTGAGCGTATGACTGATCAGCCATGCGTCCACATAGCCTGTCGTGCCTTCTTTCGGAAAAGCCATCTTCCAGACTTCTCCTCTTTTTTTAAGTTCTGAAAAAGAAAAGCCCCAGGTTGCAGCAAGAGACATTCCTTGAAGGGTATCCGCGTCATCTATGGGACCGTAGAATTTTCCGGTATTTTTGACAAGATATCTGAGTTTACCGGGAAATTCGGGAGAACCGACCGAATCATAGTGATAAATTTTCTCTTTTCCGATTCCCATGGACAGAGCGGTGATATTGATATTCGCATCGTAAAAGGAGGAACTGAGAACATATTTTCCGGCATACTTAGGCTCCCATAATACATTCCAACTCTTCGGTTCCTCTGTGACAATACCGGTATTATATCCCAGTCCGTAGCCGCCATAAGAAAACGGAATTCCGTAAACCTCTCCCCCTTCTGTGAAATAAGCGGTTTTTTGAAGATCGGGAATAATATCTTTGAAGTTGGGGATATTCTTCAGATCAACCGGCAAGGTCAGTTTTCCCTGAATATAGCCATATCTCGGGTCATTCGGGAGATTGTTCGAAGCAGTTATAATGTCTGCTTCCTTGTTTTTCAGACTTTTGTATATATCCGCAAGCTCGGATATAAGTCTGACCTTGAAATTGATATCAAGGCCGTATTTGCTTTTGACCAGTTGTCTGAACACCTCGAGGTGTTTCTCCGGAGCATATCCTTCATACGCCAGTATTCTCAGTTCCTCTGCCGCAGACAGACATAGCGGCATCAGCAGGATGCCCATAAAAACCAGAATTGCCCATCCGATGTTTTTTTCAGACCTTTTCATCATAATACCTCCTGTGCTGATTTGAATTGATAATGCTGCAATTTTTCAGTATCGCTCGAACTCTCCGTTATCGAACTCATCCATCTCTATTGCCGTTCCCCTCTGAAACGATTTGCAAAATCGTTTTACTGCAAACCGGTTTCAGTATCGCTCGAACTCTCCGTTATCGAACTCATCCATCTCTATTGCCGTTCCCCTCTGAAACGATTTGCAAAATCGTTTTACTGCAAACCGGTTTCAGTATCGCTCGAACTCTCCGTTATCGAACTCATCCATCTCTATGGCTGCTCCCCTCGGTTCTTCTTTTTTCAGAGAAAGCATAGAAAGACTCTGTGCCGATCCGGCAGAATGTCTCTTTTTTATTACCGGCGACACAGTTTCTGCTCCGATTTTCGGGAGTTTTTCTCTGACCGCAGAGTATTTTTTCGGTCTTGCTGTTTTTGCCTGTCCCTGTTCCTCTGCTTCGTAAACCTTGAAAAACGATGCGGATTCCAGAAGCCGTTCCGCCTGTGCCGTGAACTCCCTGCCGGCAGAAGCCATTTCTTCGGTAGAAGAGGCATTCTGCTGAATTACCTGATCCAATTGCTGAATCGCTTTGTTGACCTGAGCAATGCCCGCTGCCTGCTCCGAGCCTGACGCGCTGATTTCCTGAATCAGTTCCGATGTTTTCTGAATGCCGGAAACCATTTCTTTCAGCATCATGCCCGCGTCTTCGGCAATCTCGACATTGGCCACAGAGAGAGAATTGATCTCTTTGGCAGCCTTCTGGGTATGATCCGCGAGTTTGCGGATTTCCGATGCAACTACCGCAAAACCCTTGCCGTATTCGCCGGCACGCGCTGCCTCGATAGCCGCATTCAGAGACAGCATATTGGTCTGACGGGCGATATCTTCGATGATTCGGATCTGCTCCGAAATGCGCTTCATTGCCTGAACTGTCTCGCCCACGGCTTTTCCGC
>DYRK01000841.1 GCA_020718785.1 Desulfatirhabdium butyrativorans
ACGATAATAAATGCGAAAATGCTGGTAGTCATACTAATTCCTTTTCTGTTTTGTGCCTTTGCCCGGCGATTCTCAGAAACAAACGGTTCATCGCCGATTTATGCCCATTACCCTATAGTTAATAAGGTCTTTTCAGACAGTTTTTTCTCTAATTCTTCGATAATATGATCAAGTTCGACTTTTGCTTCGGTTTGTAAACCGAGGCATACGGAAATACCGTTTGCGTCGGTACTCGATCTCGAGTTTAAATCCAAACGAAAAAATCCCTTATCGTTTCTCAATGAATAGGAGTGGATGTGCATTGAATCTCCTATTCTGGCAGGATAATGAAGATGATCGAAATTGAATTCCCGGCTCATATATTCAAGGAGATAATCCTGAACAATTAAAACAAGATGTTTATTAACATTCTCAAATGTTTCAATTTTATGGTGAAGCTGCACAAGAGTTGTTTTTGCAGTCATTTTCCAGTTCATGCCGAATGTTTTAGACGACTGAATCTGACTGTCATCCGGAGTGATTCCGAAATTCGATAAAAGACGCTGACGGTCGGGCCACACTGTGCCGGTTGTATCAAGAGTCTGAAATTCAATTGCTGCAAAATCTTTGACTTTCCGATCCCTTGCCGAAACCAAGAAATAGTCCACGCTGCCGCCGGGAACAGACACTTCAGATACAACATGCAATTCGTTTCCCGGTTCATGGAGACTTAATAATTGAAGGCAGTCTGTAAACACCTGCTTACGTTCTAACATCCTGTTCGGACATATAATAATGTTCTTTTTATCTCTGCCGTATTTCACAGCGCATGTACCGATAGAGATTTCCGGCTGACTTTTTCTGACTTTGAAACATCGTGTATGAGTAAAGATACAGGTCTGAGCAGAAATAATATCATTCCAATTTCGATTTTCATCGGATTTTGTCGAATAACCGAATAGTTCTAATATGTTATTTGGAGCCATATCTTCAGCCTGTCTCTAAAACAGATAACTGCAACGCTTTGAAGCGATTTCAATATATTCCTCTGATATGTCTATCCCCACCGATTTTCTGTTGAAACGCATTGCCGTAAGCATTGTAGTACCGGTACCGGAAAATGGATCAATAACTACGCCGTCTTTCGGACAAGTTGCAAGAATCGGAATTTTGCATAGGTCTTCCGGATAAGGAGCATAATGTTTTTTTCTTTTCTGGGTATCTTCTGGCATAATATCCCATACATCACGCGGCTTGCTGCCGTTCGGGTGATATCTGAGAAAATAAAATCCTTTTTGTTCCAACTCTTTTGCCCTTCCGGAAACTTTAACCGAATCCGAATGTGTTGTCCGCTGCTGCTTCCGTATGATCATTCTGAAATCCGATAATTTTCCTTCACGTATCTCATTTAAAAGCTCTTCAAGAGCCTGATACGCATTCCTTTTTTCTTCTTCGGACAATGCTGTCGAAAGTTCGATCTGACGCCTGTAACGCACACCACTGACACCTGTTGCAGAAATAACAGCCCCGTTTCTGAGTATGCTTTTACCGGGTTCGGACCTTATTGCATCTGCATCATAGTAATAAGCTTTTTCCTGCTTTACAAAATGAAAAATATATTCATGGGTATTTCCAAGCCGGTCCTTAGTGTTATCCAATCCGCCTTTTACTTTATTCCAAATCACATCATTTCTGAGAATCCAGCCTTGCCGATCCGTTAATTCAAAAGCTAATCTCCACGGTATTCCTAATAATTTTTTGCTGTTATATGTGTCTCCGATATTCAGCCAAAAAGAACCGCTGTTTTTTAACACTCTTTTTAATTGCAGAAATATTTTAGCCAAGTTGCCAATATATTCTTTGTAATTTTCCTCCAATCCGATACCTTTCATCGAATACAGCCTCTTAGCCCAATACGGAGGGCTTGTCATGCAGCAGTCTATAGATTCGCTCGGCAACTGACTCAATATCTCTATAGCGTCTCCCTGAATAAAAAGAGGTTGGATGTAAGGCGCAGCTATATATTGATCGAAATACTGTTTAGTATTTTTTATAGTAATTAACATATCGCATAAAAAAACCATTTCGTCAAAATTCCGACTAGGTTAAACGCCGTTCTACAGACTCCCTTGCCCATCGGTCTGCTTCGAGAATATCGGAAAGAGATGGATTTGTTACTACCGTATGTCTCTCCATAATTTTCTCAATCATTGCGGGTATATCGGGAAAAGAGATGCGGTGATTCAGAAAAGAATAGACCGCAACCTCAT
>DYRK01000842.1 GCA_020718785.1 Desulfatirhabdium butyrativorans
CCGGATCCTATCGGGCTTGAGAGCGGGGTGAATCTGTATGCTTATGTCGAAGGGAATCCGGCTAATCTGACTGATCCGGAGGGGCTGCTTGCCGATGTTATCGCAGATGCAGTTTTTATACTGTCGGATATTTACGACATAGCCGCTTCAGACGACCCATGTGAACGAAGTGAAAATATCACGGCTCTGAAACTTGATGTTGCCGGGCTTTTTATTCCTTTTGCTACAGGATTGGGAAAAGGATATAAGGCAGGAAAAAAGATAACCTACTTATATCAGAAAGTAAGCAAAACCGGCGAACATCTCAAATTCGGGATTACTGACAACCCTGCCACGCGATACACCAAAAAACAGTTGGCAGGAGGCCGTCTGAGGATTTTGGCAGAAGGTGACAGAAAGGATATCCTTGAACTGGAAAGGAAGTTACATGAGACTTTGCCAATCGGACCTGAGGAAGGACAGAAAATTTATATCGGAATTCAGAGAGCCAACGGCTTGAAACCATAACTGAATTTGACGGAAGGGATGTGCAGAAATTGCAGAAAAATACCCGTCCTGTTGAATTAATAAGGATTTAACCAGATGAGATATCAGCTGATATTGCAATTTCCGGAAGATATGATGAATTATGATTCTCTGATCGAAATGGAAGATCGGCTTATTGGCGAACTGGATGATGAGGCGGATGTGGACGGTCATGACATAGGCTCAGGCGAAATAAACCTCTTCATTCTGACCGACAATCCGAAAGCCACATTTGCAAAAGCAGAGAAAGTTGTGAACCATGAGTTCGCAAAGGAACTGAAAGCGGCATATCGTGAGGCGGACGGTGAGGAATATGTCATTCTCTGGCCGCCGTCGCTCAGAGAGTTCTCTGTGGCATAGGAAAAGCCATGCAGGGTGTGAATACGGCTCACAGGCGGGGTGGTATTATTTCGTAAATGACCACCTCGGCACGCCGCACAGAATAGTGAGCGAATCCGGGGAAATTGTGTGGGCGGCGGCATATCTGCCCTTCGGTGAGGCGCAGGTTGTCAGGGAAACCGTTGCGAACAGTTTCCGCTTTCCGGGGCAGTATTTCGATGCCGAGACGGGGCTGCATTACAACTGGCACAGGTACTACGATCCGCAGACGGGGCGTTATCTCACGCCCGATCCGATAGGGCTGGCCGGCGGGGTGAATCTTTATGCTTATGTTGAAGGAAATCCCGTCACTCTGGCTGATCCGTACGGTCTTGACGGCGGGGTGATAACGATACCGGCCGCAGTATATGCCTTTGTGAAAGCGGCAGTTTTTGTCGGCAGTTCCGTGATCGTGGCGGATCTGGTCAGCAGGTGGATGGGGTCCGATGACGGAGGGGACGCGAAGACTCCCTGCGAGCCGGAGAACTCCTCGCCATCACCCCCGGGTACCGATCCGGATGACGATGACAATGACAGCAAAATCGCAGAGCATTCTCAGGAACGGGGACATTTCAAAGGAAAAACCACGGAGGAAATAAAGGAGATCATTAAAGATATCCGGGAAAACGGAACCCCTCACAAAGCAGGCAACGGAAAGATTCTGACACGGTGGAAAAGGAATGTTCTCATAGATGATCCCTTCGGAGATCACAAAGGAACAGTGTTTGTCAGGCCGAAGGGGGAAAATATGACCAATTATATAGAAAAATTTCTCAAAATGAACAGATGATACTTAGCGGAAAAAAAGTACGGGTGCTGACAGGAGCTCTCATGGTTTTTGAAAGTATCCCTTTTACGCGTACCGAAAAGAGGAAACTGTCCCGGGCGGAAGAACGGTGTCTGGACAGAATTTTTGACGAGGTAATGTCCGTTGCCGAAGCCGAGTACACTGAAATCGGTGCCGGTCCCGACGACGAAGGAGATTATATGGTCAAAGTAAAAAAGCGTCTGACCGTTTCCCTTTCTCGGGAATTCACGACAGAGGAACTGAAACTGGCGACAGAAGCTGCGGCCGCATGTATCGCCGAATTCGGAGACGACAAAAGCATCAATGTGTATTTCGGCGGATATGAATACGGTATCGTTCCGGCTGATTTCCGGAAACTTCTGGCAGATCTGAAATCAGAAAAAGCGACAGAGTAGCCACACCGGACGGACAAAGAAATTATCCTCTTTCCCCGGGCAAAACAAAAAGGCGGCCTGAGATACTTTTCTCCGACCGCTTTTTTCTTTTCTCCTCTCCTGCTATGCCGACAAATACGACGGCTTTACCTGGAACCTCAACA
>DYRK01000843.1 GCA_020718785.1 Desulfatirhabdium butyrativorans
CGGGGCTTCCCCGGCAAGTGCGTTCCCAAGCCGGGGCTTGGGAACGAGAAAAAGTACCCGTTCACAAATTTTTTCATATTTTGTAGGGGCAACCCCCTGTGGTTGCCCTGTGATCATGGGTAAGCACAGGGGTAAGCACAGGGGCTTACCCCTACATATCATGCCTGAAAATATATGATCGGGTACTCTTCATATTTTCCGGCTCTGATATCTTCGACAGCCTTGTCAAGAAGTTTCCTGTTAATTTCTGATTCTGCGAGATAAGCCGTTTCATTATAGGCGCTGTCATGTTCTATACGTTCTTCTATAAGTTCAATCAGATACTCTTCCGGTGTCTGGCAACCTGCCCTTGCAAATTCATTTATTTTATCAGTTAATTTGTCCGGAACATTTACTGTCAGCATTTTTAAGCCTTTCTTTTATCAAGTTTACAACATAGCGGCGTATTTGTGAAAGTCTGTACCAAGCATTTATGACGATTTAAGTTTTGCATCATTATCCTGTTCTGCAATTTCAAACATCGTCATGCAACTGTCTCAGCCTGTTTTTTCAACCGCTTCTGCTGTTTCATGGCTTTTTTCTGCCTTCCGGTGCTGTCATGGACCTGCTGAAAAACAGGCTGTTCTTTATTTTCCTGCGTGAGATATTGGGCAAGGGCAGCAATGGTCGGGTATCTGAACAGGTTGACTAATGGAATATCGGTATGAAAGGCTTCTTGCAGTTTGTGCTGAATCCGGATAAGCAGAAAAGAATGTCCTCCGAGATCAAAGAAATTATCCCGGATACCGACTTTTTCTATTTCCAGAATTTCCTGCCAGATATGGACAATTTTTCTTTCTGCTTCATCTCTCGGTGCAATATATTCTGTTCCCGAGTCCATTCCTGCTCCGGCAGGAGCGGGCAAGGCTTTTCTGTCAACTTTGCCGTTGGGCGTAAGCGGAATTTTTTCTAATCGAACAAAATATGAAGGGATCATATATTCGGGAAGTTTTTTTTTGAGATGCTCACGAAGCAGATTGACATCCAGACTGTTCTCGCCCGTAACATAAGCTGCCAATTCTTTAGTGTTCCCCCGGAATTCTCCGGCAAAAACTCTTGCTTCTTTCACCCCGATATACTCCATAAGCCAATTTTCGATCTCCTCCAGTTCAACGCGATATCCCCGTATCTTTACCTGATGGTCTGTCCGTCCGAGAAATTCAATATTGCCGTCCGGCAGCCATCGCCCTATATCTCCTGTTCGGTAAAGTCTGTCGTTCTGCTGAAATGGGTTCTGAATAAATTTTTTCGTATTCAATTCATCTCGGTTGAGATACCCTCGTGATACGCCTGCCCCGCCAATATATATCTCTCCGGGAATTCCGGGAGGAATCAGATTCATTTGCCGATCTAAAATGAAAATTCGGGTGTTGTGAATCGGTTTGCCGATCAGTACTCTATGATCATCTGACTTCACCTCTTTGATAATACATCCCACCGTTGTTTCAGTAGGACCATATTCGTTATATACCTTCATAGAGGGGTTGATGCGGTGCAGAATCCGTACCTGATCCATCAGTAAAGCTTCGCCTCCCACAATAGCAAGTCGTATATTGGTTGAAGAAAGATTCAGATGCTTCAGCAAGGAAATGTGGGCGGGGGTCAGCTTAATACAGTCAATAAAATTGTCTTTGTCAAAATTTTCTTTTAAAATATCAGTTATTTGTGCATCATGAGAAAAGATATGCAGAGTTTTCCCCCGAATCAGAGGGAGAAACAGACTTGTGATTGTAAGATCAAAGGAAAGAGAAGAATACAAGCCGAAATATCCGCCATCACCGTCCGGGAAATAATATCGGACAGCCCAACTAAGATAATGGAAAAGATTCTTATGCTCCAACTGACATCCTTTGGGTTTCCCGGTGGAACCGGAAGTGTAAATCACGTATGCCAGATTATCAGGAGAAGCCGCAGTAAGCGGATTGCTTTTTTCAGAGGTATTGATTTTTCGCAAATCAGTTATACGTGAAGAAATTTTATCTGAGAATGACTCAATATATTTTTTTTCTGATAAAATGATCGGACATCCGCTGTCTTCGAGGATATGGTGAATTCGCTCTGAGGGATAGTCGGAATCTATGGGAATATAGGCTCCGCCGGCCTTCAGAACTCCCAGCACGCCTGCAACCATCCATTCGGAACGGTCAAGTAAAATTCCTACCCGATCATCCGGCTGAATGTCGTATTTATCTCTGAGAAAATGGGCAATC
>DYRK01000160.1 GCA_020718785.1 Desulfatirhabdium butyrativorans
AAGTAAAAGTCGAGAATATATTCGAAGGACCGATGGACCTTCTGGTCTATCTCATCAGAAAAAACGAGGTGGATGTCTATGATATTCCTATCGCCCTGATTATTGTCCAGTATCTTGAATATTTGGAATGGATGAAGGCGATGAATATAGATTTTGCCGGGGATTTCATTCTCATGGCAGCAATGCTGGCGCAGATCAAATCGAAAATGCTGCTGCCGATTCATGAAAATGAAGAGGGCGAAGTCGAAGACCCGCGGATGGAACTTACCCGGCCCATTTTGGAATATCTCCATATAAAATCTTTGGCAGAGCAGTTGTCGCTTCACGCGCTTCTCGGAGAAGATATTTTTCCCCGGAATCCGTCAAAGGAAGAATTTTCGGATGTCAGCCCGGAAGATGAATTTATAAAAATTGATATGTTCAGGCTGATTGACGCGTTCCGGACTATTCTTGAAAAACTGCCGGGGGATCGGAATTTGGATTTCAGCACAGAGAAATTTTCCATCAGGGATAAAATTTCCCACATCGCCGATATTCTTGAAAAACAGGGATCCGCAACCTTTGACGAACTGTTTCCGATAACCGCGGACAAAGGCGAAATGGTCGTGACATTTCTCGCTATACTGGAAATGGCGAAACTCTGCCTGATCCGGATTGCCCAGCAGGTTCAAAACGGGGTTATCCGTCTGTTTTATATATAAAAAAATGATATAGGGCAGCCATGTTGAATTCGTTGTTTATCCGAAATTTCCGCTTGTTCAAAGAATTGAAAATTCACAAATTGGCCCGGGTCAATTTATTTGCGGGCAAAAACAATGTCGGAAAAAGCTGTCTGCTCGAAGCAATTCAGGTATATGCAGGCAGAGCAAATCCTTTTATTTTATATGGCCTTGTTTCAGACCGGGATGAAGACTGGGAAACGGGAATATCAGGCCGATCTGCAAAGCAGGGACTTAACAATCCGTTGAAACACCTGTTTCACGGCTATCATTTTCCCATTATCGGGAGCAGAGGGATTGAGATCGGTCCGGTTGAAAATGAAGCCGAAAGAATCGGCATTCGGACCCGGGGATATCAGATAAGCGAAGATGGTGAAAAAGGAATATTACGTCGTCTTTTAAATCATGAGCATGAAGCGTCTGAAGAACTTGCCGATGTCAAAATTGCTTTGGAACTTCAAGACGGAGGGAAGGAAGGAGTTTTTCTTTTGTCTCTGTCCGAATATTCCGTCGGGAATCCGGTACATAGGGTTTTTGAGGCAAAATATGACATACATATCCTGACCGCCCGAAAAATCGGCAATAAAGATAATTTGTGGGCTTTATGGGACACTGTCAGTCTTACCGATCTGGAAAGCGAAGTTATCTTGGGCCTGCAGGCTGTTGATCCCGGAATAAAAAAGGTTGCAATGACAGAAGGCCGTATCCCGATAATCCGCCGTGAAGGATTTGCAGAAAGGATACCGCTGAGAAATCTGGGCGAAGGCATGATCCGTCTGTTTCATACGATCTTAGCGACGGTAAACGCGGGCGGCGGATTTCTTCTGATAGATGAATTTGAAAACGGACTGCATTGGAGTATTCAGCCGAAACTGTGGGACACGGTTTTCAGATTGTCTGAAAAACTGAATGTTCAGGTTTTTGCAACCACCCATAGCAAAGACTGTGTCCGAGGATTTCATGAAGCATGGTCATGCCGGGAAGACCTGGGTACTTTTTATCGCCTGGATGCGGATCCCGAAACCGGGGCTTTAGCTGTGATTTATTCATGCGAAACCCTTTCCGATGCGCTTGAAACAGATGTTGAATTTCGCTGACGGAAAAAAATACTGCAAACATCAGGGAACCCGGGTTCTGCTCGTGGAGGGAAATGACGATTGTCATGTGATCCTTGCCCTTTGCAAAGAATATGATCTGCCCGAATCTTTCGGTATTTACGAATGCGGGGGATATGATAAGCTGCTCAGAAGGCTGAACGCGCTTATTCTTCAGTACGGAGTCGAAATTATCGGAGTTGTGATTGATGCCGATTTTCCTGATATGATACAGCGATGGCAGAAGATACAGCAGAAGATCAAAGATTACGGATATGAGTTTCCTGAAACACCTGACCCGAAAGGTTCGATCTTGCGGACCCGAGCGGGCAAACCCCGTCTCGGCTTATGGCTGATGCCGGATAATCATGCTCCCGGTATGTTGGAGGATTTTCTCATACGGTTGGCAGACCCGGAAACTGTTTCCGCTGCCCGGGAGTGTGTTGAGACCGCAAAAAGAAAAGGTTTGACATCTTTTAAAAATGTTCATCACAGCAAAGCGTTAATCCATACTTATCTGGCATGGCAGGATGAACCGGGCAAACCGCTCGGTCAATCCGTAACCGCCCATGCCCTGCAAGCGGATATGGAACTCGCCCGGGACTTTGTAAATTGGCTGAACCTGTTGTTTAATGCTCCGTGACAGACGATCTTAAAAACATTATCGAAAGCCTGCTCTTTGTCTGCGACAGCCCCCTGAGCCTTGAAAGGATGAAGAGCATTCTCGGCTTTGCAGATATAAAAGACATCCGCAACTCGCTGGAAAGGCTTTCAGAGGAATATGAAAACCGTAAGGGCGGTTTTTTTCTGCGGGAAGCCGCGGGCGGATATCAGCTTTGTACCCGTCCCGAATACAAAGAATGGATAAAACGGCTGAGTCCCTCGGTTCAGCCGCGTTTCAGCAGAGCCGCGATGGAAACGCTGGCAATCATTGCATGGAAACAGCCGGTCATCCGCAGTGATATCGAACATATCCGGGGCGGTGTGGACTGCGGCGGCGTGATCAGGATATTGCTTGAACGAAGGCTTATCCGGATTCTGGGGCGAAAGGAAATTCCGGGACGTCCTCTGATTTACGGCACAACCCGGCAGTTTCTCGAAATTTTTGATCTGAAAGATTTGAAAGACCTTCCTTCTCCCAAAGAAATAGAGGAACTCGGAAATGCTCTGCCGGAAACTGCGCCTCGGGTTCCCCCGGATGATCTGCCGGAAGACGCGGCAGATTCTGAAAACAGCGATACCCCCGCGGATGATTTGCCTCCGGATGAATCAGATGAAATCTCGGATGTAAATCAGATTGAACACATTGATAATAAAGTAGATTCTCCCAAAGAAATAGAGGAACTCGGAAATGCTCTGCCGGAAACTGCGCCTCGGGTTCCCCCGGATGATCTGCCGGAAGACGCGGCAGATTCTGAAAACAGCGATACCACCGCGGATGATTTGCCTCCGGATGAATCCGATGAAATCTCGGATGTCAATCAGGTTGAACCAATTGATAATAAAGTGGAATCTTATGATACAGCAGATGATTCCGAAAAAATCGGCACTGATAATGAAAAAAAAGCTTGACGCCTTTTTTACGGTCTGCTATATAATCCGAACAATTTGACGGGCGGTTAACTCAGCGGGAGAGTGCCATCCTCACACGGTGGAAGTCGCTGGTTCAAACCCAGTACCGCCCACCATCAAAAAATCAAGAGGGCTACGGATATATCTGTACCCTTTTTTTTATTTTCAGCTTAACACGACAAAAGATCACCTCTCAGTCGGATTCTCCGTATTTCAGATCATCCCTTGATTTCATTCTGTGAAACCGAATAACCAGTTTAACGTGAGTTCGACATAAAAAAATAACGGGTCAGACCGGCGTGTTTCAGATTCCCCCTTTTGCAAAGGGGGGGCAGGGGGGATTTCTGTGTAACCTGCTGAAATCCCCCTTTACGAAAGGGGGAAACTCACGTTACGCACCTTGTCCTGCTTTCGCAGGAATGACAGCGGGACGCCTGATTTACGTCTGGCTGCGTAACATCAGTTATTTCAGTATGTTGCCAAGCATATACCCCGTCTGACCAAAGGCCGGCAGCATCCGTATTTCAGATCAGAAGGAACAGATATGCCCTTTGTTATTTTAAGCGAATAAATTAAGATCGGCTTCTGTCATTCCGAAAAAAACCGAGATGTCGAATTTCGAACTTGACATAAGCCTTTAGATTGCTTATACAACTGATTGATGTGCTTTACAATGAATTATTCATATACGCAACTGTCAATAGATGAATCCGTCGGTATGTCTGCATTTTCAGCGGCAAGGCCTGTGTTGAAATGGGCCGGCGGCAAAACGCAGTTATTGGATGATCTGCTTTCGAAAATTCCGAAAAATTACAACAGATATATTGAACCTTTTTTCGGCGGCGGAGCCTTGTTTTTTGCATTGCAGCCGTATCAGGCAGTCATCAGCGATTCCAATCCAGAACTGACCAATTTATATCTTGTTTTGAAAGAAAATATTGACTGTCTTATCAGTGCATTGGAAACCTATCGGAATGACGAACAGATATTTTATTCGATACGTGATAAGCATTGGGAAAAATTGGATAAAATTGAAGCCGCAGCCCGCACGGTTTATCTCAACCGTACCTGTTACAACGGGCTGTATCGCGTCAACCGTCAGGGCGGATTCAATGTTCCTTTCGGGAGATATAAAAATCCGCGCATCAGCGATCCCGAAAATTTGCGGGCTGCATCTGCTGCTCTAAGGAATGCAGATATTTTATGCGGCGATTACAAGGATGTTCTGAGGCAATATGCCTCTGAAAAGGATTTGATTTTTCTGGATCCGCCCTATCTCCCGATTTCAAAGTACAGCGATTTCAAGCGATATACCAAAGAGCAGTTTTACGAGGAAGATCATCGGGAGCTTGCGGAAGAAATCCGTCGCCTGCATCATATAGGATGTTATGTGATTCTGACCAATTCCAATCATCCTACGGTTCATGAATTGTATAAGGAATTTAAGATCGAGGTTCTCAAAACTAAACGGCATATCAACAGAAACGGCAGCGGACGTACCGGCGAGGATGTGATTGTTACGATACCGCCGCGGACCGGAGCTATTTTATGTCCTGTTCCCGCGCCGATGCCTGCACAGGTGAAGAAATATCCGACAACTCGCTATATGGGGTCCAAGCGAAAAATTCAGCCGTATATCTGGGATATTGCCCGGCAGTTCGATTTCCATACGGTACTGGATTTGTTTTCCGGTTCGGGCGTGATCGCCTATATGTTCAAGGCGCATGGTAAATGCGTATATGCCAATGATTATATGGCAATGGCGACGACCTTTGCAACAGCTATGATCGAAAATAATGAAGAGTGTCTTTCTGCCGATGATATCGATCACTTGCTGACACCTCATCCGATGAGAGACAGGTTTGTCAGCAATACGTTTCAGGGACTTTATTTTTCTGATGAAGACAATCTGACGATTGATACGGTTCATTCCAATATTAAAGAATTAAAAGGGCGGTATAAGCAGTCGCTTGCAATGGCGGCGCTGATTCGAGCCTGTATGAAAAAACGGGCAAGAGGTATTTTCACTTATGTCGGCTTCAGATATGATGACGGGCGGAGAGATATGCACATCAGCCTTGAAGAACATTTCAGAGACGCGGTGAAGGCAATCAATGCTGCTGTGTTTGACAACGGTCAGGTAAATCAGGCAAGATGCGGAGATGCTATGACAGTTTCATGGAAAGCCGATTTGGTCTATATTGATCCGCCGTATTATACGCCGCTGGCAGATAATGAATATATCAGACGCTATCATTTTGTCGAAGGACTTGCACGCTATTGGAAAGATCTTGAAATTCAGGAACATACTAAGACAAAAAAATTTAAAAATTTTCCTACGCCCTTTTCATCCCAAAGAGGGGTGCATGATGCGTTTGACAAGTTGTTTCGGATGTTTCAGGACAGCATAGTGATTGTGTCCTACTCTTCGAATTCCTTTCCGACATCAGATAAACTTGTTGAATTGATAGCTAAATATAAGCATCATGTAGAAGTTGTTTCTGTGGAGCATCATTATTCTTTCGGTAATCAGGGGAATAAGATCGGAAATAAGAATAACAAAGCTCAGGAATATTTATTTGTCGGATTTTAGGAAATTAATATGAAGATCCCCAGTTCGGATATGAGAAGCGCAATTTATGAGAGCTTTGAGTATAAAAGCCTGAATTTGAATTATTATGAAATCCTATTTTGAAACCCATGTATCGAATTTCGGACTTGACATAAGCCTTTAACTTCGTTATTCAGAAGAGTATGAAAAGAGTGAAAGCGGAATCCGCCCGGCTCACCGACCGCGAGATGCAGGGATTGCAGAAAGCCTTTGAGGATGTTCTCATGCAGGATAATATCAGTGTGTATCTTTTCGGTTCCAGAACCTGTCCTGACAAAAAAGGAGGGGATATTGATCTTGTCATAGAATGCGAAAACAGACCCTCTGTTTCGATAACGAGACTGACGCGTGCCTTGCGTCTGAAAATATACGATCATATCGGAGAGCAGAAGATTGATATTGTATGGGACTATCCCGGTAAAAATGACCCCTTTGTCAGGCTGGCGGACGACAGCAGGATATTGCTATGGGAGCGGACAAAAGACAGATAAAAACCGGGCATCTGAAAAAACAGCTTGATCTGGCTGAAAAAGCAGCGGCGGTTCTTAATTTTTCTTATAATTCAACCGATCACCTATTTCCTTTGCCGGAAGATATTTCCGATGAGGAACTGGTTCATCTGGATGCGGTCACTTCCCGATTTGCCAGACTTGTTGATATTCTCACTCAGAAAGTTTTCAGGGCAATAGATTCAGTCGAACTTACAGATGAGGGAAGTCTGATTGACCGCCTGAACAGAGCAGAAGGACGCGGAATTATCGAGAGTGCGGAAGATTGGCGAAATATCCGGGAATTGCGGAATCAGATCGCACATGAATATGTTCTTGATGATCTGCACAGCCTGTTTGAAGATGTCATTCAGTTTACGCCGCCTGTTTTGAAGTGTATTGACAACATTAAGGTATATTTAAAAAATGTCATATTCTGATAATATCAGAGTATTATTTTGTTCTGTCTGAAGTGCCTAAAGGAAATCAATCACTTCAATTTGAGAGATAATTAAACCTAAAAATGCAATCCGTCATTTAGGTATTATTCTGATTGAAAGCCGTTTCCTTTATCGGAAACGGCTCTTTTATTTGAAAAGAGAGGAATAATGGAAAAAAGATCAGGAGAAAACGCAGCTCGGAGTCTCGCGGCAATAAGAGACAAAAAGCCGCTGATTCACAACATTACCAATTATGTAGTAATGAATTACACGGCTAATGCGCTGCTATCTATGGGTGCGTCGCCGGTAATGGCTCATGCTGAAAACGAGGTGGAAGAGATGGTTTCACTTGCCAGCGCACTGGTTCTGAATATCGGGACATTGAGCGATGACTGGATTGCTTCCATGATCAAAGCCGGTAAAAAAGCCTCGGAACTCGGAAAGCCGGTTATTCTGGACCCTGTGGGATCGGGAGCAACCTCTCTGAGAACTGCTTCGGCAAAAGAGATTATTGAACAAGTCAAAGTCCGGGTCATTCGCGGAAATCCTTCGGAAATTCTGTCTCTCCGCCATAGTGATTCTAAAACAAAAGGAGTGGATTCCGTTCACTCTGTAGCAGACGCGGCAGACACAGCAAAAATTCTCGCCAAAGAATTGAATACTACTCTTGCCATTACGGGCCCCGTTGATTTGATAACTGACGGCGAGCGAGTCATCCGGGTGTCCAACGGTCATCCCCTGATGGCACGAATCACAGGAACCGGATGCACGGCAACAGCAATCATCGCCGCGTTTCTGGCTGTTGATGAAGATGCAGTCCGTGCAAGTGCAAGCGGCTTGGCATTTTTCGGATTAGCCGGAGAAATTGCAGGCAGAAAAGCTTCGGCTCCGGGAAGTTTCATGATCGAGCTGTTAAACGCAATCTATACGATCAGTCCTGAAGAACTGGAAGCAGGGTGTAAGTTTATGGAAGGATAATTCTATGGATTATACCCTATATCTGGTTACAGACAGAGGGCTGTCAAAAGGAAGAAGCACTTTGGATATTGTTCAGGCCGCTGTGCGCGGAGGAGTCACCTGTGTTCAGTTAAGAGAGAAAAACTGTTCTGCACGCGAATTTATTGCTGAGGCGATATCGGTTCAGTCATTTCTGAAAGAGCATCGCATTCCGCTGATTATCAATGACCGATTGGATATTGCTCAGGCTATACAGGCAGACGGCGTTCATCTCGGGCAGAACGACATTCCGTTGAAAATGGCAAGGGCAATTGTAAAGGATTCCATGCTCATCGGCATTTCCGCAGAATCTTTGCAGGATGCTGTAGAAGCAGAACGATACGGCGCAGATTATATCGGAGTCAGCCCGATTTACGCTACTGCTACAAAGAGCGATACGGCTCCGGCACTCGGATTGAAAGGGCTTCGTGAGATAAGAAAAGCGGTAAAGATTCCTTTGGTGGGCATCGGCGGGCTGAACAGGAGCAATGCCGCGGAAGTAATCAGAAACGGAGCAGACGGCATTGCAGCAGTGTCGGCAATTGTCTCGGCAGATGATCCCGAGAAAGCTGCTGCCGAGTTATCCGAAATTATCAGACAGGCTGTAATATTATGAATTTAAAAGATATCGGAGAATTCGGATTTATCGAAAAAATAGCATCCGGATGTCTCCTCCGTCCGCAGAATATTCTGAAAGCTATCGGCGATGATGCCGCGGCTTTTACGATGGGTTCCGATGAAGTGATACTTCTGACAACAGACATGCTTGTCGAAAGGGTTCATTTTCTGAGACATGCCACGTCCGGCTTTAATCTCGGATATAAGTCATTAGCCGTCAATCTGAGCGATATTGCCGCGATGGGCGGAACCGCGAAAGAGGCATTTGTCAGTATTGCGGTTCCGGGAAATTGCAGTGTGGAATATCTCGAAGACGTGTACAAAGGCTTGAAGACACTGGCGCGTGAGTTTGATGTCAATATTCTCGGAGGTGATACTACGGGTTCCAAAACAGACCTGATTCTCAATATTTCGGTGATCGGTTCTGTTCCGGGAAATGAGATATTGTACCGCGATGCCGCACAGCCCGGAGATATAGTTTTCTCAACCGGCTGTCTGGGAGACAGCAAAGCAGGACTATACCTGATATTAAACCATATTGCCGCAGATTCGGAAGAGTTGAAATCACTCTTTGACTCGCATATCCTTCCCAGGCCATATCTCCGGGAAGGACGGTTTCTGGCGAGTCATGGCGTCCGTGCAGCCATAGATGTCAGCGACGGACTGAGTTCCGATCTCGGCCATATTCTGAAACAAAGCAGTGTCGGCGCAAGTCTCTATGCGGATAAGATACCGATTTCGGAAAATCTCAGACTCTTTTGCGGGCGGTTCGGTTTCAATCCGCTTGAATATGCCCTTTCCGGCGGCGAAGACTACACGCTGGCAGGCACGCTGTCGCGAGACAAGGCAGAGCAGATTGCCCATGACTACTTCGAGACATTCGATCAGCCGCTTTATCTCATCGGAGAAATCACGGATTCGGAAAAAGCAGAGATAATCTTTCCCGACGGTCAGAGTCATGTTATGACAGCTTCGGGCTGGGATCATTTTAAAAGTGAGAAGTGAGAAGTGAGAAGTGAGAAGTGAGAATTAAAATCCTCGAATTGAACCATAAGGCAGAGCTGAAATGAGCAAAACATATTACAGATTACTTACGATTGCCGGTTCGGACAGCGGCGGAGGCGCAGGCATTCAGGCAGATTTGAAAACCTTTTCCGCATTGGGATGCTACGGCATGTCTGTCATTACCGCACTGACCGCACAGAATACCAAAGGAGTCACAGGCATTCATCCCGTACCGGCTCCTTTTGCAGAAAAGCAGATGGAAGCAGTTTTCAGCGACATCGGCGCGGATGCCGTAAAGATCGGGATGCTGTATTCGGCAGAACTGATCGAAACCGTAGCCCGGCAGTTGATCAGATACAGGATAGAGAAGATAATTCTTGATCCTGTGATGGTGGCGCAAAGCGGAGATAAACTTCTGCAAGACGATGCAGTCGAAGCACTGAAAAAATATCTTATTCCGCTGGCAGCCGTAGTGACGCCGAATCTGCCAGAAGCCCAAGTAATGACCGGTCTTGAATTGCACGGATCGGAAGAGATGCAGGAGGCCGCGAGAGTCATTGCCCGAGGCAAATGCCGCAGCGTTCTTATCAAAGGCGGACATATTGAGAACAGCGATATTTGCACAGACATTCTTTATCTCACAGATGAAGACCGTTTCGTGGCACTGAGTTCAGAGCGAATCGAGACCCGCAACAATCACGGAACCGGATGCACTCTGTCCTCGGCAATTGCTGCTTTTCTCGCAAAAGGAGATAATATAGAGAATGCAGTTCGGAAAGCAAAAGTCTATATCCACGAAGCCATCCGAGCCGGGGCAGATTATACGCTCGGTCATGGTCATGGTCCGGTGCATCATTTTTTTCAGATTCAGATTTGACAACTTTCAAAAAGTCAAGCCGGAATTTTCTCAAAGAAAGGAGCAATATGACAATTCAGGAACAAATCAAAAAAGATCTGACGATTGCGATGAAAGCGAAAGATGAAGAAAAAAAATCCGCTCTCCGGGTTATCATGGGAGAATTCGGAAGATGTGATAAAAAGGAAGTTTCCGATGAGGATGCTGTAAAGATTCTCAAAAAGCTGATAAAATCCGAAAAGGAAGTGATAGAGAAAAAAGGCGGAACCCAGGATTCTGAATTTATCAGAATTACAGAGTGTTATCTGCCAAAGACTGTCGGTGAGGAAGAAATTGTCTCATGGATTCGGGAGAATGTTGATTTCTCAAAATTCAAGAACAAGATGCAGTCCATGAGCATAATCATGAAGCATTTCGGCTCATCGGCAGACGGAAATACGGTTAAGGAAATCTTGCAGAAACTTTAATTGCAGGATGGCATAATTTGCGCTTTTGAAAGCTACAGTAAAACGGCTTTGCAAGCCGTTTTGTGTCTGTTTCAGCCAAAGAGAAACGATTT
>DYRK01000844.1 GCA_020718785.1 Desulfatirhabdium butyrativorans
TGCATCGGCAGTCGAGGAACAGACTGCATCCACCAATGAAATCTCCAAAAGCATGTCAGAAACCGCATCCACAGCAGGCTCTGTTTCAAAGAATGTGCAGGAAGCTGCCCGGATGGCTTCGGAAAGCTCTGAAAATGTGGCGGAATCAGTCCGGCTGGGATCGGAAGTATCCGCAAAATTGGAAGAAATCGCACAGGCTGCTGTCATCATTGCGAAATCGGCGGCGGAAGCCTCCGTATGCACGGATACGGCATCGGAAAATGTTGCCGGAGTGAACGAATCAGCGCGGATCACATCCCAGGGAGCGAAAAATACTCGGACTCAGGCTGAAGAACTCGCGGAACTTGCGGGGCAGCTTCAGATCATTATGGGGCAGTTCAAAATATCCGACAGCCCTGACTCTTCGAACATGACCGGCAGTCAGCCTCAAATCAGGAACGAAGAACTTGTAAACCTTGTGGCAGCACTTCAGAAACTGCTGAAGAAATGATGTCTGCTTTTGCAAAACGCCCGGGCTTAAAAACGGCTTCTTCTCGTTCTTCTCGTTCCCAAGCCCCGGCTTCTTCTCGTTCCCAAGCCCCGGCTTGGGAACTAGAGAAATTGTCTGAACCCTGATTTTCAGGATTAAAGGATTTCCATGATTGCTGTTCAGCCGTCAAGCTTCCCGAAGATTCAGCCCTCCGTGAGCTTTGACAGAAATCCTGAAAATCCTTTAATCCTTTAATCAGGGTTCGGACATTGCCGTTCAGCCGCAGGCTCCCCGAAGATTCAACCGTCCGTAAGGTTTGACAGAAATCCTGAAAATCATGGTATTTTTTGATAAAAATTGAATATCGGAGGAACACAAATGAAAATTCTGATTGTGGACGATCAGGCAACCGTAAGGACAGCCATGAGGTCTGTGTTGACAAAATTGGGATTCAAACACATTATACAGGCAGATGACGGAGACACCGCGCTGGAACAGTTGAAAAAAGACAAAGATATCGGACTGATTATTTCGGATATGCACATGCCGCAGATATCCGGGCTCGAACTTCTGGAAACCGTAAAGCTGAGTCCTGAACTGAAAAAAATACCGTTCATAATGGTTACAACCGATTCGGATATGAAAACCGTTTCAAAGGCAAGCCAGTCAATGGTCAGCGGCTATATCATAAAGCCCTTCACCGAAAAATCCATCGGGGAAAAACTGAAACTGCTGGGTCTGCTTGAAGCAGAGCCTGCATCGGAAGAAGAAGTATCCGATGCGGATGCCCCGCCTGATGATGTAAAGATTCTGATCGCAGACGATCAGGCAACCATGAGGAAGTCTTTGCGTCTGATTCTGACAAGATTGGGTTTTTTCGACATTGTCGAGGCAGGAGACGGTTATGAGGCAATAAAACAGTTACGGCAGATTCCGGGCATCGGTCTGATTATTTCGGATATGCACATGCCGAAAATGACCGGTCTTGAATTTCTGGAATCCGTAAGACTGAATCCTGAGCTGAAACATATCCCTTTTATTATCGTCAGCACCGACTCGGATATGAAAACCGTCGTAAAGGCAACCCAGTCCGGGGTCAACAGCTATATTATCAAGCCTTTTACCGAAAAAAGCGTCAAAGAAAAGCTGAATATGCTGGGGATCGAGACAGAACCGTCCCGTATATGGGAAAAGCAGGGTTTATAAGACCGGATGCAGGACAGTTATGAAAAAAATGTTACGGATGATATGTTTCAGACAGGATGAACCGTGCAGTTGACATCGGAGGAAAAACTTAAAATATTGGTGACGGACGCTGAACCGGACTCCGGAGGACTTATTTCCCGTATTGCGGCAGATATTTCGGGAACAGACGTTCTTGACATCGCGGTCAACGGCAGAATCGCCCTTGCAAAACTGAGGCGGTTTCCATCGGATCTGGTGCTGCTCGACCTCGCGATACCGGATATGAAGCCCGTGGATGTTATATGGAAAATCAGAAAAAGCTGCCCCGATACCCATGTTATTCTTTTATGCAGCAGAATTGAGACGCGGGTGGATGAAATTGTAGAGGCATTGGAAGCAGGAGCGATTGATTTTATTCCGAAACCGGTCTGCGGCAATGAAAACAGCATCCGTGAATTCCGTCTCAGGCTCATGACAATTATCGGTCTGCTGCGTTCCCGCCGGAATTTCCGCATGGCAGAACATCGGAACCGTCCGCAGCGGGTGACAGCCTTCAATGATTATGCCGTAACTGCGGCAGCCGCAGCGGATAT
>DYRK01000161.1 GCA_020718785.1 Desulfatirhabdium butyrativorans
AGACAGAAATGTCTGACCCACCGAATCTTATAAATCATAATGGTCGGTCGCTTAACAGAGAAAGGAAGGTGTATGATGTCGTACAGAAGTAAAAAAATGACTTGGGTACTCGCAGGTTTGTTTATCTTCATTACGGGGAATTCATTTACCGCTCCCGCGGCAGACGTGGATATACTGGTATGCCCCGAGGGATGCGGCGCTCTGGTCAGTGATCTTTACATCGGCAAAGAGGCAAAAAATATAGACCCCGACCTTAATCTGAATCCTGTTGCCACAGACGGCTATCTTTACAACATAGTCGAGATGGGGCGTAATCCTGACCGATGGAAAAATACCGTATTTGCTACCAATGACGACACGCTGAGTTTCGGCTCCAAAGGCGGAAAGCATCCGTTTACGAAGTTCATACCCGAACCCGTGAATGAGACATTCCGGCTTCTTTACGGCTTTTACTGGGGCGTGACAGGTCATTTTTTTATAAGCCTTGACCCGAAACAGAAAAGCTTTTCCGATCTGAAAGGAAAAAAACTCGGGGTGGGACTGCTTACCCAGAGCGACTGGGGAATGAATCCCACGCTGGATCTGGAATACGGATACGGCATTACGGCTGCAAATGCAGAGCTTTTCTATCTCGGACCTGCCAAATTAGGCAAAGCCTTTTTAAACGGAGAGGTTGACGCCACTGTCGCTGCCTTAGGAACGGGTCCGGAATTCAAAGACTGGCTTCCGTCAGATATTTTCCGGGAGTTGAAGAAATCTGAAAAGAGGCTTTATTATATCGGACAGGATGCACGAATGGCTGACACGCTGAATGAAAAGCTGAAAACATCTTATATTCCCGCGGATATTCCTATAGGAACACTTCCGGGACAGACAGAAGTCATTCATACCATAACTGACAGGGATTTCAAAGCCTGTCACGAAAGTTTTCCCGAAGATTTGGCTTATCGGATTGTCAGGCTTGCGGCAAAAATCGGACCCGAAATGAAACTGACCCTGGGAATGTGGCAGACATGGAGTCCGGAGATGATGGTTGCGGGTTTGTCAGACGAAAACGCACATCCGGGCGCAATCCGGGCATTCAAAGAATTAGGGTGGTGGGAACTCAGAAAGAATTTCAAACCTGCAATTTTGTCTCGGTAATGATCGAAACTGGTAGGATGAAACCCACCTTATTGCTTAAAATTCAGATATGGTGGGTTTCACCCACCCTACCCATAAGGAGAGCGTCATGAAAATCAGTCTGAGAAACAAATTTCTGCTGCCGACCATTGTGCTGATTATTATCGGGATGAGTATCTCGACAATGGTTTCTTATTCTTATTCGAAAAAAGCGATAGAAGATATGGCTGCAAGCCAGATGAATCAGCTTGCCGATTCTTCTGCAAGTCAGATCAGTTCGTGGATCAGGCTGCTTAAACTCAACATGAGCAGTTGGAGTCGGGAAATGTCTTTCAGGACAGCGGTGCTGGATACATATCTCGGTGAATCTTCCAGAGAGACAGCAAGTGAAAGATTGACGATGATAAAAAAGGATTATGAGATGTTTGACTTGGTCAATCTGTTTAACACAGCGGGCAAAGCCATCGCATCGTCTGACACCTCTAAAATCGGGAAGTTGGATATTTCGGATCGGATTTTTTTTCAGGAAGCCCTTAAAGGCAGGATCGTTGTCTCCGATGTCGTAATCAGCAAAACGACCGGTACGCCTATTTTTACGATTTCCGTGCCTGTAAAGCAAAGCGATGAGAAGGTCGGCGGCGTGCTTGCGGTAAGTATTCAGATAAGTTATTTCAGCAAAATATTTACCTCGCCGATCAGGATAGGCAAAAGCGGTTACGCGTATCTTTATAATGCCGAAGGGCTTGTCATTGCACATCCGAATGAGGAAACCATACTGAAACTGAATGTGAAAGACAGCGGTTTCGGTCGGGAGATGACGGAAAAAGATCATGGTTTCATCTCTTATACGCGTCAGGGGAGGAATGAAAGTGCTGTATTCAAAAAAATCGAGGAGACTGACTGGTCTATGGCGATTCTGGCTTATCCCGAGGAATTGCTCGCGCCTGCCAGAAAAATCGGATATCTTATTTCCACGCTTTCTCTATGCATTATCATCCTTATGGGAGTTATGATTTTTCTCATTGTGAGATCCGTCACAAGACCTATTCACGATGTGGTCCGTTTTGCCCAGATCATGTCGGAAGGAGATTTGTGCGCGGCTGTTGCTGTCAGAAACAAAGATGAACTCGGAGACATGGCTGTGAATCTGAACCATGCCGCTGAGTCATTGAGAAATATTATGAAAAAACTTTCGGAAATGACATCCGGCCTTGCAGAATCATCCGATGACCTGGCTGAGATTTCCGCCCGGATGACTCTTTCTGCCAAAGAAACAGACCTGAGATCCGAAACTGCGGCGGCTGCATCCGGACAGATTCTCATCAGGGTTGAAAATCTTGCAGCCGCTGCGGAGCGTTCAAACAGGTCTGTCGCTGATATTGCTGCCATGGCCGAAGAGATGTCCTCGACTTTCGGCAGCATGGTTGCTTTTACGAGGAAAACATCTGAAAATGTGACAGTTATGGCACGTTCAAGCAGCGAAATCTCCACTGAGATTCACCGGGTGGCTTCGGCAACAGAAGAAATGAGTGCCTCGCTGAACGAGGTGGCAAAACATACCTCCCGCGCAGACCGGGTATCCCGTAATGCCAGTGACCGCGCCCAGGAAATCAACTCGAAAATGACTGCTTTGGTGCTTGCCTCCAAACAGATCGGCAAGGTTGTGGACGTAATCAGAGATATTGCGGATCAGACCAATATGCTGGCACTGAATGCAACTATCGAAGCCGCGGGTGCAGGTGATGCCGGCAAGGGATTTGCAGTGGTTGCAACAGAAATCAAGGAATTGGCAAAACAGTCGGCAGGCGCGACCGAGGAAATCGCCGAACAGATTGAACGCATTCAGACAAGTACAGGCGAAGTGGTTGAGGCTGTGGATGAGATAAACAAAATCATAAAAGAGATTGCCGGAATCAACGAATCTATCGCTGCCTCGGCAGAAGAACAGACTGCCACTTCCAATGAGATTTCAAGGTCTGTTGCAGGCAATGCCTCGTCTGTCAAAAATATTGCCGAACATTCATCAGAGTCGGCAATGCTGGTGGAAGATATCGCAAAATCCACTGTCGAAGTTTCAGCTACGGCAAAAGCAGTGGCAAGGCAGGTGGAAGAATTGGCAGGAGAGATAAAAGAATCGGCTAATTTTGCTGCGGATGTGCTGGAAAGCGTGAAAAGCATATCCGATAACATACAGGGAATCAGCGCGACATCGAAAGAAACCTCGGACGGAGCAGCCCGGACCGATACATCATCTCGACAACTCGCACGGATTGCTGCCGAGCTTTCGGAAATCGTCAGCCGGTTTAAAGTGAACAGTGAGAAGTGAACAGTGAGAAATGAAATATCTATATTCAGCAGATCGAAAAGTTTCAATCCGGAGTGCAAAAATAGAGCGAAGCGCTTTTTTGCATAAATTCAGAAATCCGGAAGGGTGCAAAAAATCGCTCCGCTCTATTTTTGCACTCCGGAAATTTTCGATCTGCTGATATTCGCTTCTCACTTCTCATTTGAAAGGTGAAGCCAGTAGAATTCCCGAACCAGCACCCTGAGAATGCTCGCCATCGGAACTGCGACTATTATGCCGCCGATACCGAACTGACTCCCGAAAATAAGAGCCAGCATCACTACCAGCGGATGCAGTCCAGCGCCCTTGCCCACGATTTTGGGCTGAAGAATAAATCCCTCAACAGCCTGAATCAAGCCGAACAGGGTGAGTACAGCCAAGAGAGCAATGAGTTTGACGCTCCAGGGAACTCCGCCGGACAGAAGAATAATCAGAACCGCCGGGGTAACGCCTATCAGGGGCCCGAGATAGGGGATAAATCCGCCGACAGCCGCCGCGCTGCCGATTAGAATGCAGTAATTCCTCAAAGCCGGAAATGCGTTAAATCCTATGATAAAAAGTCCCAGAGCAAAACAGGTTCCCACAATGGCTGATACGGTGAGCTGACCTCGCAGAAAACCGCCTACGGCAATATCTATTTTACCAAGCACATCAAAGGTTCGGGACCGGTAAGGGGGAGGAATCATTTTGCGGATAACGGGCATGATTTTTTCCCAGTCCACGATCAGATAGAAATTGATGATTCCCACAAGTGTCAGAAATGAGAAAAAGCCGGCAACAGAACCCACGCCGCTGAAAATGCCTTTGGTGGCTATGCCCACAGCTTCGATTCCGCCGGATGCCATTTTTTTCAATCCGGGCAGAAGATAGCCGGCGATTTTTTCATAATCCAATTCCAGTTCTCTGATCTGGGTTTCAATGAAACGGACCAGTTCGGTATCTATTTGCAGGTATTCGTTTTTGGAAAGCCTGATGAGCAGATCGGGAATCACGGTTTTGAGCATGTTGGACAATCTGATAAATTCGGAAAGAATTTTGGGAATCAGGACAGCCAGCAGCAAAAATACAGCCAGAAAAATGATGATGTAAAGGACCAGCGTCCCCATAATCCTGCCTAATTTCAGGCGGTTCTGCAAGATAAAGACCAGAGGACCGAGGATATATGCCATCAGCAGGGAAGCAAGAAACGGGGTGAGGACATTCAGGATAAGGGTTATGGCATCTTTAAAAAGGCTGATTGTGTAAAAGCCGAACACAATCACGCCCATTATGCCCAGGGCATATACAATTCTGCGGAGCAGGGGATCGGAAATTCTGAATTCGGACATGACTCAAACCTGATTGATTGTTATGCTGTAAAATGCCCCGGCTTAAAACAGACGCAAGCCGTTTGCTGAAATTTCATTTCAGCACTCCGGACTTTGCGGACTTTGAAACGATTTGAAAAATCGTTTTACTGTAAAACGCCCCGGCTTAAAACAGACGCAAGCCGTTTGCTGAAATTTCATTTAAGCACTCCGGACTTTGAAAGCTTGTCCGGCAGTGTGAGTTTTCAATAAACCGATTTTCGCAGATAGTCAAGCTTTTTTTTACCTGAGTTCTCCTTCCAGAGAGATCAGCGTTTTGGAGATGATGGCTTTAAGGGTGGGAATGACATTCATTCCGTTTTTTGCACTGGCTTCGAAATAAGGAGCTTTCAGCCGGCTGTTAAGCTCCGTTTCCATTGTGTTCAAAGGTAAAACCGGATCATCTTTGACATCTCTTTTATTGTATTGAAAAACAAGGGGAATCTGAAGGATATTCTTTTTATAGACCGCCAGATTTTCCTGAAGATTTTTCAGCGAAAGAAAATTATGTTCTCTCCGCGCTGACAGAGAATCTGCCACAAATACCACCCCGTCTGTTCCCTTCAGCACCAGCCTGCGGGTGGCATTGTACATCACTTGTCCGGGTACGGTATAAAGCTGTATTCTTACATTAAATCCCTTGACCATTCCTATGTCGAAGGGAAGGAAATCGAAAAAAAGGGTACGGTCCCCGTGCGTCCTGATGCTGACCATATCCGAATCCACGCGCCCCCGGCATTGGCGATGAATATATTCGAGGTTCGTGGTTTTTCCTCCCCTTCCGGGTCCGTAGTAAACGATTTTTGCCTGTACTTCTTTTTTCTTATAGTTGATAAAAGCCACCGGAGCCTCCTCCGCACTGTCTGGTTATTGCCTGTGAGTCAAAAATCTTTTCAGTTCCGAAGTGCATAATATATTTATTTTGCTGTAATATATTTTTTATCTCTGAAATCCGGCCCGAATCAGGCTATGTCACTCTTCCCAGAGTTCAGGTCCGACAATTCCGATTTTGACTGCATACTTGACTAATTCCACCATGTTATGAATATTGAGTTTTTTCATGATATTTGCCCGATGTTTCTTTACGGTTTTAAGACTTATACACAGGATATCAGCGGTTTCGGAAGTCTCCCTGCCTTCCACCAGCAGACGGAAGACCTGCTGCTCCCGCTCGGAAAGAAGATTGTATCCGGTTATATCCGGCTTTACTTTCTGGTTTCTCAAATAAGTATATATGATCTGATCATTGATTTTAGAACTGAGAAAATACTTTCCTTCATATACCGAGCGGATGGCTTCAAGCACGTCAGATGTCGGAGATGCTTTCAGCACATATCCCAAAGCCCCGGCAGCCAAAGCCCGGTCAACATAGGCATCTTTTTCGTGCATGGAAAGCATCACTACCTGAACTTTGGGCAATGACTCTTTGATGATACTTGTGGCTTCCAATCCGCTTAACCGCGGCATGGCAATATCAATCAGCGCGACATCCGGGTGAAGCGATTTGACTTTTTTTACGGTCTGCAGACCGTCTGTTGCCTCTCCGACTACATCCATATCAGCCTGTTCTTCAAGAAGTTTCCGTAATCCGTTTCGCACGATAGCATGGTCATCCGCTATTAACACTTTTATTTTGTTCATTTATTTATCCCTCAAGCAATTACGCTGTACCTGATAGTAAAACGATTTTGCAAATCGTTTTTAACGTGAGTTCGACATAAAAAATGATTGATTTCCTCGTTCCCAAGCCCCGGCTTGGGAACGCATCTGCTCCCGAAGCCCCGGCTTCGGGACGTCTCCCGTCACGGGAAGCCGGGGAGCCTCCCCGGCAAGTGCGTTCCCAAGCAGGGGCTTGGGAACGAGAAAAAAATCGTTTTTATCCTCAGCAGGACGATCTGCAAAATCGTCCTGCATGAGGAGAATTCGGAAAGATTCAGATTTGACAACTTTTTGAAAGTCGTCAAATCTGAACTGCCGGAAATTTTCCGGTGAAAAGCTGTGTGCTTATTTCATAAAATATGAGGGGAAATAAATCAATGGGGTGAGGAGAGTATTCAAAGGTAGAAATATTCTACTTCCGGCGGTAGGAATATCCTACTCCGGTCAAGGCATATCACAGAATTTGTTTCAGAAATAGGATGATATCCGGTCTTACCGAAATCCGGTCACTTTCCGTATCAGAGAAAAGCGGTTTTGTCTCTGATTTTTTTCTCGGCATATCTTAATGAGTGAAAGACAACTCCGGACGCGGGGATGCGGGAACTCACACTTTCTGCATTGAGAAAAATGAAAAGCGCCGAAATTCGGTACAGGCAATATCCGATACAGGCGGGAGGAACAGTTGCAGCATCTGCCTTTCACGGCTGCTCTTCCCACAGCTCGGGACCGATAATTCCGATTTTGATGGCATATTTCACCATTTCCACCATATTGTGAATATCTAATTTTCTCATGGTATTGGCGCGGTGTTTGTCCACAGTTTTCGAGCTGATGCAGAGAATATCGGCGATTTCCGCATTTGACTTTCCCTCGACCAGCAGCCGAAATACCTGCTGCTCCCTTTCTGAAAGAAGATTGTATCCGCTGACAGCGGGTTTTTCGTCCCGTTTCTTGAGAAATGTGCCGATAAGCTTGGAATTGATTTTGGAACTGAGAAAATGCTCCCCCCGGCTTGCAGCACGGATAGACTCGAGAACATCGGTTGTAGGCGACGCCTTCAGCACATATCCCAGTGCGCCGGAGTTCAATGCCTGATGCACATAAGCATCTTTGATGTGCATGGACAGCAGAACCACCTGAGTCTCAGGTACCGCTTCTTTTATCAGGGCTACAGCCTCCAGACCGTTCAGCTCCGGCATGGCAATATCCAAAAGAGCGACATCGGGGTGCAGCGATTTGACTTTCTTGACAGCCTGCATTCCGTCAACAGCTTCTCCGACGACCTCCATATCAGGCTGTTCTTCCAAAAGCTTCCTCAGTCCTTCACGCACGACAGCATGGTCGTCGGCTATAAGAACAGTTATCTTCTTCTCCATTTCCTTTCTCCTTTTTTTCACTGCATGACCGGTGGGTCGGACATTTCTGTCTGACCCGCATCATTAACAGGCAAGAATGCCTGTTCTGCCATCAGGTTACAGGGAGTTCTACCCTGATGGTGGTACCCTTGCTCACGGCTGAACGGATATCTATTTGTCCCTTCATGGAAACAATCCGTTCCCTCATTCCCAAAAGTCCGATTCCGTCTTTGCCTCGGGTTTCTTCATCAAATCCGACCCCGTCATCCTTGATAGTAAAAATAACGTTGGGGTGACTGTAGGTAAGCGTGACATCAACGGTTTTGGCTTTTGCATGTTTTACTACATTGTTTATGCTTTCCTGAAACACACGGTACAAAACCAATTCGCGTTCCGAAGACAGGCGGCGTTTCTTGAATCCTATTGCCTGAAAGTCAACTATAATATCCTGCCTCTGTTCTGAAAATTCTTTGATATACCATTCCAGCGTAGGGACAAGACCGAGATCATCCAGCAGATCAGGCCTCAGATTTGATGAGATGCTTCGGATTTTGTCTCCCAACTGCTCGATCAGCCCGATCAAATCGCTGATTCCCGCTTTCTGCATCTCAAATTCTCCCGGAATGGAACTCTGCAATGTCTCGGCATTCATGTGAAGGGCAGCCAGTGTCTGACCGAATTCATCGTGAAGGTCTCTTGCCAATTCTTTCTTTCCTTCTTCTACGCTGGTGATCAGACGGCTGGAAAGATGCCGGATTTCGGTTTCCACGCGGCGCCGCTCCGCTATTTCTTTCTGAAGTTCGACAGAATGTTCTTTTTCCAGTTCATTGACTTTTTTCAGAGCCTCAACCATTCTGTTATAAGAATCTGTCAGAAAAACAGCCTGCTGTTCTTCGATTCTCAAAGGCTTGTTCAAGCCCTGTTCGACTATAGCGTTTTCTGTGATAAGTCCTTCTTCCATCATCTGACCTTCGAGATATTCGTTGAACAGATCATCTTCTGCCAGTTCGTCATCTATAAGTTCATCGTCTGTCATTTCATCATCATCGGCAATCATTTTGTCATGTTCGAGCGATCTTCTGTAGGACGTGCCCGAGCCCGGATGAAGGCTGCTGTCCAAAGGTCTGCCGAACCGTGTGATGAGAAATATCAGCGTCATGGCTGTGGAAAACAGGAGCAAAGACAGAGCGGCTGCCGTAAGAGCGATGAGGATTTTCTCAACAGCCGGATTCATAATCTCAATTGTTTCGCGGAGAGAAGCGAGAACCCCGGATTCGGGCATGGCAAGTCCCAGACGCCATCCTGTTGCCGGAACAGTGTGGAATGCAATCAGACAGGCATTTCCGCCCGGCGAGAGCCGCATCATCTGTTGATCCTTTTCAATTATGCAGCGCGCCATGGCTCTGACATCGGGATCCGGGGACTCCGAGAGGCTGTATCCGGGCAGACTGCCTGCATCTGCTCCTGTGCCTGACAGTTTCATACTGTTGGGCAAAACAGCAATGAGGCGGGCTTCCCGGTCGGTCAGAAAAGAAAAAAGCCTGCCGGTAAATTTCCCGGATTCCCTTGTCAGTTGAACGGTCAGTTGAACGGCTTTCTCCTTTGCCGACGGTCCAATATCTGTGAGATTTGCCGCGTCGGTTTCGGAAGGAGACTGGTCTGATGATGAATGAGCGGTCAATGCGGCTTCGGCAGCATCTTTCGGGGCTACTGTATTATCAGCCTTTTTTCCGTTTCCCACAGATTTTTCCGTCATCGGGAAAGGCTTCAATTCGCGGCTGTCGGACATATCGCCCAAAAAACTGTTCAGAGTTATATTCAGCCCTGCTGTTCCCCGAAAATCGCCTCTTTTGCCGTAAATCGGGGCATTCACAGCGGTCATGGGTCCCTGCCCTTCCTTACCCGGATATACATTTGCCCATACTGTCTTGCGGGCAGCATTTTTTTCAGGACCCGCATCCGTATAAAACGGCTCTTTTCTGATGTCATAAGCTTCGCGCGGCGGAAGTTCGGCTACAGCATGGGTATTGGGAAAATACCGGCCTATTCCTGATACGGTGACAATATAGGCAGACACACAGTCCGGAAAGGTTTTCTGAGCTTTTATAATCAGCGGGTCAGCATGGGAAAGGGCATTCAGTTCTTTCGTGACATCCGGCGTGATCTCGGTTGCTCCCCAGTACATTGCCATTGTCAGGTCAAGGGGATCGTTTGAAAATATCCTGTTTGACGAATAAGGTGTCAGGCTTTCATTCGGATTGAGCGGAGTTTTTCCGTAAATATCGCTGTGATCCAGAAAAAAACCGGCTCCGCCCGCGATAAGAGACGAAGATACAGCAATGCTCCTGAGCATGGCATCATATCTCATGGCTTTCTCACGGGTCAGAGAGGAAAGAAATGCAGATGCTTCGCCTTTTATATAAGACTCATTTTCGGAAATATAAAAATTTTCAAACCGGATTGCCGCCCATTTTATCATGAAGATCAGAACAATAAGGGCTGCTGTCAGAAAAAAAGATATCCCGATTAACGGTTTCAATGCTATTTTCGAACGTATCCACGCTAACACAATAGTCGCTGCTCCGTATTTATAATTCCCGCCGGCATAATCCGCACTTTACGGATTTTCTGTAAAACGCCCATGCTTAAAATAAACGCAAACCGTTTTGCCGGTAAAAAAACGACTTGCAAAGTCGTTTTACAAAAGCGCAATTTTGAAATCCGTCATAAAACGATTTGGGAGTTACGCAGTTGCATGATTTTTAACCGCTGATGCACGCTGATAAACGCCAATTAATAACTGATGTTACGCAGCCGGACGTAAATCAGGCGTCCCGCTGTCATTCCTGCTTCCGCAGTAATGACAGGTGCGTAACGTGAGTTAATAAATTCAAGTGCGTAAGTCCTACGATTTTTCAAACCGTTTCTTTCCGCATCAGGACATCCTGCCGGATTCTGCCGGTTTTCCGATATGCTGTCCCCAAATCCTGTTATTTAATGTTAATTTTACCAATCCCTTGATCTTTGGTCAAGGAAATGATACATATTTTTTAAAATTCCGGGTGCGAGTGCGCTGGGTGCTGGGTGCTTGCTGGGTGCTGGGTACTGGGTGCTGGGT
>DYRK01000162.1 GCA_020718785.1 Desulfatirhabdium butyrativorans
AAATAATGAGTGAATCATAAAAGGAATATTTCCGTTTTTCCGCTATTGTCAAAGCTTGACTGTATAAATCTATACTGCCAACCGGCATAATCTGCGCTTTTGTAAAACGGTTTTGCAAACCGTTTTACAAAAAATTCGGAAAGCTCAAATTGTGACGGTGGTAAGAATATTTTGAATATATATTCTGAAAAGTTTCATTACGGCATTGTCTGAAGCGCAGGCTGCCGGGCGGGCTGCTTGTCTGCACTGTGATTCGTCCGATTTGCCTGAAAGGTGGGCATTTCATGCCCACCCTACTACAAAGATTGTGTCTAAGCAGGGATTTCCGGATCGCAGTCGTAATCCCTGCTTACACACAATCCTTGCAGATGATGTACGCGCACTGTCTGAACCCTGATTTACAGGATTAAAGGATTTGCATGATTTCTGTCCTGCCTGCCCGGGCAGATACAGCGAGCCTCAGACGGCTGAACACAAATCCTGCAATCCTTTAATCAGGTGAATCAGGGTTCAGACATTTTTCGGCAATCCCTGCTTACACACAATCCTTGCAGATAAGGGCAGTGTTTAAGCAAAGACTGCTTGACGCTCCTCTAATCCCTGCTTAACTTACAAGGAGATTTAAGGTGTATTAAAAATGAGCAAAACAGGTCAATTCCTCACGACTGCTGAGATAAAAATCCTTGCAAACGCCGCTAATCTTCCAGATCGTGGCGACCTTACCGTAGCAGGGCGATCTTTGCAAAAACATGGTGAACGTGCAGACAGTCTGTTTCCAAAGGCAAGGGGAAATCCGCAATCTGTCAACGAACAAGCTTGTTCCATAGTTGATGATATTTTGAATAATCCTGACAGTACACAAACTGTACGACATCATGCCCGTTTTGGTGATATTAAAGAAATTTATGCGCCTGACGGACAGGGCATACGTTATGATTTGAAAGACAACTTTATAGGATTCATTGAAAAAGGAGACTGACTATGATGACAATCACGATTGCCAGCGTTCCTGACCGGGAAAAACTGGTAGCAGAACTTTGGTACGGAGAAGAGTTATGGGGAGAAATTTCTCAGGAAACCGGAGAACTGTTACTGGAAATTTATCAAAGCCACAGTTTTCGGAAACTGAAATGCGAAGAGCTGATGACAGCTATCCAAAGGGCGAAAGACAAACTGCTTAATCAAAATTAGTGATTAGCTATGTATAGTGATTATCTCTCAATGCCCACCGCATTCCGGTTTCATCACGGCATTGTCTGAAGCGCAGGCTGCCGGGCGGGTTGCTTGTCTGCACTTTGATTCGTCTGATTGATCTGATTTCTACAAGGATTGTGGCTATATCTGCAAGGATTGTGTTTAAGCAAGGATTTCCGGATCGCAGCCCTAATCCCTGCTTACACACAATCCTTGCAGATGAGGGCAGTAAAACGAAAAGGGATGATAGAAAATGCTCACTGCAAAATTATTTAAAAACGGACAAAATCAGGCAGTCAGACTGCCTGTCGGCGGTTACTGTGGCAGAAATGGAATACGGCGCCGCCAAAAGTTTACATCCCGATAAGACATTCCGGAGTGCAGGGTTCACCTGCACCTGTGCAAATAAACCTTGCACTCCTTCTCTGCGGCTTCGTAACGAGAAGAACACTAAAGTGAGAAGAAGATTCAGTTATCCGTTCTCCCGCGTAAACCGGATCAGCGATTCCAATTTTTCCGCTGCTTTTCCCTCATCAATCGAAGTCTCGGCAAGGCGGATGCCTTCCTTGAAATCCGCTGCTTTTCCAGTAGCTGTAATGGCAGCGGCAGCATTTAGCAATACTATATTGCGCCTGGGCCCTTTTTCTCCGGCAAGAATTTTTTTCGTGATTTCCGCATTGACTTCAGGCTTTCCCCCGCGAAGGGCTGCCGGGTCTGCCGATTCTCCGAAAAACTGCTCGGGCTGAATATCGTATGTACGGATCATATTGTCTTTGAGTTCGGAAATCCGGGTCGGAGCGCATACGGAAATCTCATCTAATCCGTCATGCCCATGAACCACAAAAGCCCGCTTTGCGCCCAGCAATTTCAATGCCTGAGCAAACATCTCCGTAAGTTCCGCGGCATAAACCCCCAGCAGTTGGCAATTTGCCGCAGCCGGGTTGGTCAGCGGACCCAGCATATTGAAAATTGATCGGATACCTACTTCTTTTCTTGCTTTTGCGGCGTATTTCATAGCGCCGTGATACAGCGGAGCAAAAAGAAAACCGATGCCGATTTCCCGGACCGCCTGTTCCGTGACTTCCGGGGCTACGTCTATTTTTACGCCCAATGCTTCCAGCAGATCGGCACTCCCGCATTGACTCGATATGGAGCGGTTGCCGTGCTTGGCAACGGTCACGCCGCAGCCTGCGGCCACAAAAGCCGTAGTTGTGGAAATATTGAAAGTAGTACTTCCGTCACCGCCGGTGCCGCAGGTGTCAACTACGGTAGCAGCGGAAGTCTGAATCCGCTTGGCTTTCCTACGCATGGCTTTTGCCGCGCCTGCCAATTCCTCAAAGGTTTCGCCTTTGGTGGCAAGCGCAGCCATCATTGCGCCGATCTGGGCATCCGTAATATCTCCTGAAAATATTTCAGTGAGCATTTCAGACATCTCTTCTTCATTCAGGTTCTTTCTTCGCACAATTTTATTCAGATTTTCCCGAAACATGGTCGCCTTCTCCTTATTAGAAATACTAAAGATTGACAAATATACAGATTACCAGAAATTGAATTTCACAAGGCTGCTGGGAGGAGATAATACTTTTCGTCACACTACCGGACAATTTTTCAACCCGTTCTGCTGAAACAGACAAAAAACGGCTTGCAAAGCCGTTTTACTGTAAAACGCCCCTGCTTAAAATAGACACAAATCGTTTTTAATAAAATCAGCATATTATAATTTTCTGTCCGGTAGTGTGACTTTTCGTATATCTCCGACCGATGACGCCGTGAATTTCAATTTCTGGAAGTCCGCAGGTCAGTCAATTCCCCCGAATACCATATCCAAATCTATTTCAAGTTCAGGAATTACAGCAACTGACAATCTGCCTTTTCCCTCGTGGATTGCCGGAATGCCGTATTTGCCGTTTGTTCCCAAAAGACGCACAAATATCAATTTGTCTGAAGGATGAATCATCCAGTATTCTCTCACGCCGTGTTTTTCATACAAGGCTGTTTTCTGTATCTGATCTTTGGCAGCCGTGGAAGGAGAGAGAATTTCCACAATAAAATCCGGCGCGCCCCGGCATCCCCTTTTGTCTAATTTTTTCAGATCGCATACTATCACAATATCCGGCTGAACTACGGTGATTACGTCGTTATCGTCTTCATCTTCTTCGGGCAGCCGCACATCAAAGGGTGCAGCATAGACTTGGCAGGTTTTACCTCTCAGAAAAACGGCAATCTGGGTTGCCAGTTCCATAGATATCTGCTGATGACGACGCGATGGAGCAGTCATATCATAGATGACGCCTTCGATCAGCTCACATCTTATCTCATCGGTCCAGTTCAGATAATCTCCGTAAGTGTAAGGAATATCATTACTGACAGCTAACTGCATAAGTCACCTCATTTGTTTTCAGAAATGTTTTCAGCCCGGCAATGAATTGCCGGGCTATTTTCAGATGTCCCTACGGGATATCTGCTCAATCCTAATTTTCCAGAAAATTCCTCAGCAGCCGTTTGCCCACAAGAGTCATAATAGATTCCGGGTGAAACTGTATGCCTTCCGTGGGATGCTCGCGGTGGCGGACGCCCATGATTTCTCCGTCTTCCGATTCTGCGGTGATATCGAGACATCCGGGAAAATTTTCTCTCGATATGGCGAGAGAGTGATACCGCATTGCCTGAAACGGCTTGTCAAGCCCTTTGAATATGGTCTTTCCGTCAGAACGGATTTCGGATGTTTTCCCGTGCATGAGACGTTTTGCCGAGACAATATTTCCCCCGAATGCCATTCCGATGGACTGATGCCCGAGACATACACCCAACATCGGGATTTTCCCGGAAAAACGATGTATCACATCCAAAGAAATGCCCGCGGATTCGGGTCTTCCGGGACCCGGTGAAATCACAATCCGGGAAGGATTCATGGCTTCGACTTCGGAAACAGAAAGAGCATCATTGCGCGCCACCTTCACTTCCGCGCCCAGTTCCTGCAAATACTGAACCAGATTATACGTGAACGAATCATAATTATCAATCATCAAAATCATCTTATCCCCCTTTGGAAATGAGAAGTGAGAAGTGAGAAGTGAGAAATGAATGTATTGATATTTTTAAATTCTCACTTCTCACTTTTCTCACTTATCATTTTCAATGCCTTCTGTATTGCCTTTGCCTTGTTTTCGGTTTCAACCCGCTCCCGTTCAGGGTCCGAATCTGCCACAATACCGGCTCCAGCCCTGACTGTCAACTTATCCTGTTCTACGCAGGCTGTGCGGATAGTAATAGCCAAATCCATATTTCCGTGAAAAGAGACATATCCCACCGCTCCGCCGTAAGGTCCGCGGGCTTCGTTTTCCAATTCTGCAATGATTTCCATTGCCCGGACTTTAGGCGCGCCGGACAGAGTTCCGGCAGGAAATGTTGCCCGAACCAAATCCCACGCGTCATATTCCGGCTTGAGATCGCAGCAGATATTGGATACCAGGTGCATGACATGGGAATATCTCTCCACGATCATCAAATCCGTGACCTGAACGGTTCCGGTTTCTGCGATTCTGCCCAGATCATTGCGTCCCAAATCAACCAGCATGAGATGTTCGGCCCGCTCTTTTTCATCCTGAAGCAATTCATTGGCAAGGAAGCGATCTTCCTGCTCATTTTTTCCTCTGGGACGGGTTCCGGCAATGGGGCGGAGCGTGGCAATCCGGTTTTCCAATCTCACCATAGTTTCAGGCGAAGAGCCGACAAGCGTCGTATCTTTCAGTTTCAGGAAAAAGAGATAAGGCGAAGGATTGATGAATCGCTGTGCGCGATAAAGCGACCAGAGATCAGGCGCGGGCTTGCAGACAAAAGGCTGAGAAATCACGGACTGGATAATATCTCCTGCACGGATATAATTTTTTGTTTTTTTCACAAATTCCCGATAGGTATCCGGAGGGTAAGTCGGGCTTAACGCAAAATCGCTCAGGCTTTGACTCTGAGCGGATTCCGGCATATCCTGCATGACTTTCTCCAAGAGAGATTTTACTCTGTCCTTTGCTTTCCTATACGCTTCCCCGGCATCCGGTTCATCATCCGTAAAGGAAATCGCCACACAGAACAGGGTATGCCGGATATTATCGAAAATCAGGAGTTCGTCAGGAATAATGAAATGAGCAATCGCTTTACTTTCCGGCAGCAGGTTCGGAATAGCCTCGAAAAATGAAACGGTCTCATAGCTCAGATATCCCACCATTCCGCCCCAGAATCTCGGAAGTTCCGGAACCTGAGCGGGCTGATATTGCCGCATCAAATCTCTTAACACCGAAAGCGGGTCGTGGTGATGCGGAATCTGCCGGGAAGAGCCTTTTTCCTGAACTTCCACAACATCCCGATACACGCGGATATGAGATCGGGCAGATGCGCTGAGAAAACTGTACCTTGCCCATCGCTCGCCGCCTTCCACACTTTCCAGCAGAAACACATTGTCGCTGTGCTTGTAGAACTTCTTCAAAAGCGAAACCGGCGTTTCCGTATCTGCAAGAATTTCGGCACATACGGGAATGACGTTTTTCTGTCCGGCTGTATGCAAGAATTCGTTTTTGTTCGGAAACTCATGGATCAGCATGGATACTCCTCTCCTTTTTACAGTAAACGCAGAAATGCTCTGCAATAAAAAAAGCCGTGAAGATTTTCACGGCTTCTTAAAACAAAAAAGACCGTGAGCTTGGGACTGCCCGCGGTCTTTATTATCTAATTGAAATTACAGCAAATAAAACTCAGATGTCCGTCGGCATTCCCATATATGCAGGTCCGGCGCCACCAGTTCTTTACATTTGCGGTCATCTGAATTTTTCCTGTATGTTTAAGTTTCATAATGCCTATATTACTTTTCTTGGATTATGATTGTCAAGATTTATTTTTATAAAATAGGGTGCGGGGTGCGGGGTAAGAGGTCAGGGGATCCCTCGTACCCCGCACCTCTTACCCCTCGCCTTGTATTTTTCTGATCTCATCGCTGATATATCTGACCAGCGATTCTGCCTCATCGGTGGAGATGGCGTTAATTCCGCGGGAAAGCTGTTCGATTTCTTCTTCGTCAATATCAGTGGTCTTATTAATCATAAAAGTATCCACCTCGCCGTCATCCAGCAGATAACCGCAGCCTCCGAATGCTCCTAAGAACTCATCGCCTGCAAATATAGGAACAACCAATTTCACAAGCCCCGCGTCGCATTCCTCGATCACGGGTTTCCGGGTCTGTCTTGCCTGTTCTGCAAGATTCATGTGGGCAACCGCACAGATAAAGCTCTGTCCTTTGTCTGTCGCCTTGATCGCAGGACATAAATTGTTTGCCCATTGCTTGAAATCCGTTATTCGGATGCCGTTTGTATTGAAAACAGAGGCATCCAGCCCGGAACGCCGGGTCACTTCCTTTTCCAGTTCTACCCATTTTTCAAGGGGCAAAAGGTCTGTCAGTTTCATTTTATTCCTTTGCTTTGTGAAAAATTTCAAATCCGGAGTGCTAAAATGGAGCGTAGCGGAATTTTAGCATCTGTTTCATATATGCAAAAAAATTCCGCTCCGTTTCACTCTGCTTCATTTTTGCACTCCGGAAACATTTTCAGATTGACTCATTATGACTCATATAATAAGACAATCCGCAACCAGTTCCCAGAGATATTTGACCGTAAGGTCATTCATTCCGTATTCTTTCTTGATATTGTTGAGCTGACCGTGGCAGCTGTGGCAGGGAACCACAATCATCTGCGCTCCGGCAGCCTTTATCTGCTCCATTTTCCGCCTGCCGTAAAAGATACGCTCCTGATTATAGCCTGTGGTCAGTGTGCCGCCTCCTCCGCCGCAGCAAAGCTGATTCATTTTTGCAGGATACAGATCGCCCCAATTGTCTATGCACTGATCCAGAATCCATCGGGGTTCGTCAAAATAGCCGTGTCCGAACAGTTTTTCGGCTTTCCTGCCGTAGTTGCAGGGGTCGTGATAGGTTGCAGTAATTCCGGCAAATCTCGTTTTGTCCAATCGGATTCTGCCTTCCCGGATGTATTGAATCAGCAGATCGAAAACCGTCACTGTCCCGAATGTTTTCAGTGTTTCAGGATACCACTTTTCGAGACCCGACCGGGTCGCAAGATATGCGTGTCCTCATTCGGGCCACATAAGGGTTTCAATTTTCAGACGCTGCATATTTTCGGCAATCCGACCCGCCATGATTTTCATGCTCTCGTCATCGCCGGTAAAAAGTCCCCAGTTGGTTCCTTCCCAATTGTCCGAAGGCACGGTCCAATCTTCTTTTGCCGCATGAAAAATTTTCCACCAATGCTTGAGGTCTTCGGTATGGGTATTGACTAATTTATTATGAATCGTGGTCAGGAGCTTTGCTCCCTGTTTGTCAATGGGAACGCTGAAATCCTCAAAGCCCGGTTCTTCTTTTATTTCTTCTGCCACATCTTCCAGAATAAAAACAAAGTCTTCTTTGGGCAGACCCAAATTGTTGCCGGTTTCCAACGCGGCGGCAAGTCCTTTGTGAAGAATGCCCGGAACTTTTTCTCTGTCTCTCAAGCCCCGGATATTTCTGACCATAGCGGGAATATTGATTTCCATTGGGCAGACATGCTCGCATTTGGCGCACATCGTGCAAATCCAGGGCCAGCGGGCTTCGATGACTTGATCTTCAAGCCCGAGCGATACCATGCGGACCAATTTCCGGGGATCGAATCCGTCTATGCCCGAGACCGGGCATGAACTGGAACACATTCCGCAGGTTATACAGAAATCCTGTGAAAAATGCCATGACTCGAAACGGGCATGGTTCAGATGATCCATCTCAACGATTTCACTTATTGTTTCCATAGTTTTACCTATTCTTTTCGTAGGTTGGGTTGAGGAACGAAACCCAACTATTTAGAATCACTTTTTTTTTGCAGCCACAAACACAGCGCATACATAGCAGCCCCGCCGATGACATATTCCTGAGCGTCAACTCCCCTCCATATTTCCTTTCCCAGCCCTTTGAGATCATAGACATTGAGCTTGCTGTCTTTTTTCAGTTCTCTGGAAAGCTCCGGCAGTATTTTGGAGATGAGCATTATTTTCTCCGGGATTGTCAGTTTCAGCACTTCGTTATAAACTCTTTGCATATTGGAATTCATAATGGTTTTTTCTCCTTGTAAAGAGTCTGAACCCTGATTCACCTGATTAAAGGATTTTCAGGATTTCTGTCAAGCCGAATCCGCGAGAATTTTTCCTTCGGCAAGGGATGCTCCGTAGTCAAGACATGCAAAAATGTCTTCAAGTTTCAAGGACGGGTAGGCTTGAAGAAGAGCCTCGGCAGTATCACCGTTTGCGAGCATTCGCAATATCTGATAAACTGGCTGTGTCTCTTTTTATCTGATATTGTTCAAGAATTCTTCAATTTTAATATTCGCATCTTCCAGTGCGCCTTTAAGCGTATAACGATCAATTTCGTCATGATATGGAAAAACGATTATTCTCCCATCCGAATGAGCCATTTTCACATGACTGCCTCTGCGGGAAACTTCTATGAATCCAAAGCGTTTTAAGGCAGCCAAAACTTGTTTGCCTGATAATAAAGGTAATTTCATGCTATTACTTTAACAATTTCCTGATTTTCATCGAAAAGTACCTCTTGTTCCGATTCCAAATATAACTCAATGGCTTCTCGGATATTCTTTTCGGCCTCTTCTTCTGTTTTGCCTTGAGACCAGCATCCTTTCAAAGCAGGACAATGGGCGACAAAATAGCTGTCTTCCCCGCGTTCGATGATGATTTTCATTTTAATAACTCTCCGCTTTAAATTTGGTATCAGCACAGTTACATCCAATTCCCCGAACACACAAACGCCCCCCAGTAATACGGGCGGGCAAAAGGCTTTTCCTCATCCGCTTTCTTTTCAGCTTTGTGTTTTTTAGCCAAAGAGCGATACATATAATCTTCGGATTTTTCCGCTTCCAATTTTTCCGCTGTCTCACGGATTTCTTTCACAGTGAGATGCCGCACATACTGCTGCGCCTCCCGAATCGCCGCAGCCTTGCCCATCTTGTCTTTGATGACATTAGCATAAAATTTCTGCATAAGCAAGCCGGTTGAAAGATCATCCACTGCCCAGAGCGAGGAAATCACCGAGGATGCGCCGGAATGCAGAAAACCCGAGGGCAGCCCCACATATTCATCGCCCCGCTCCAATTTCACCATGCCGGTTTCACATGCGGAGAGCGTGACCGTTGCTCCTTGCGACAGTTTCAGATTGGCGAAGATGTCTTTCAGGCTCAGATTCTTTGTCTTATCCGATTTTCCGCCAGCGAGAATGAGCATGGAATCCAGCGGCTTGTCAACCTGAAAACTGCCGTGACAACTGAAATGCACCGCACTTGCCGAGCCTGCATTTTTCAGCACTGTGTCTTTGGCGGCGTTTTCATACCAGAGAATATCCGGCTGTGTAAAATGCCCGGCAATGCCTCGCACTTCGGCATCGGTAAAGAAAAGATCGTTTGTGGGATTGGCAACGGCGAACAGCGAGTTCAAAGGCAATGCCTCACGGTTCAGCACGAAACGCAGCATAGATGCAGAGGGAGAATATGAGATTTCATATTTGTCCATCAGTCGCTGTTCCTTGCCTGCTGTAAGAGGTATGAGATGAAGCGGCAGCAGATGCAGCCCCGAATGCGGCATAAACACAATGCGTTCTGCGCCGGATGTTTCCACGAGAGCCGCAAGGGATATGCCTTTTTCATCTTTGGCGTACCAGAATTTTTCCGCAAGCAGTTTCGGCGTGTTTTCAATGGCGTTGTGCCATGCCTGACGATTTTCCGGTGTGCGGTCATTCCGATAAGCATAATACGGCGTCAGCCAGTTTTCGGTTGCAAGGTTGTTGAACAATTCGGCAGTGGTCAAATCTTTCAGCACAAGATAATTTTCGCTGACGCCGCTTTTGCCGTCGAGAACGAAAATATATGTGCCGTCGCCTCCGGTGAAGCATTCCACAAACACGGTTTTTTCGGGAACCATAGCCTGAATTTCGGCTACGGAAATAGGCTGAACCCGCTCGGATGCGGCAAATTCCGGGTCAAGTCTTCGGATTTCCTTCAAGAGATAATCGTATCCTTTCTGCGCCTCCTCTCTGATTTCAAAAATATTTCCTCTCGGACTGCTTTCTTTTACGGGAACAGTACGAAACACAAATCGCCGCTCGGAAAATCCCTCTGTGTCGGAAGGAGGGATTTCAATCTCAAAATCACGGGGAACAGCTTTTTCTCCCAACTCCTGCATATAAAGCAACTGCTCCAATTTTTTCCGCAAGGCAAGAAAAGCATTCCGTATATCTTCCGGCGTTTTTTCCGAAGGCATGAGTTGAGCCGAATGCAGCATTTCCACCAGCGTGCGGCTTTTACCACGCTCCGCATAGCTCAACGCATCTTCTGTTTTGCCGAGACGGATGCAGAGAGAAACAATTTTCGCATAAATTCGTCCGCCATAAAATTCCGCCACTGCACGCCGGGTTTCGGCTGAAGAGACTGCCCGCACACGGGTTTCCAGAACTTTAATCGCCTCATCGCAGGTTTCATAAGCCTTTTGCCAATCTTTGAGAAAATCATCATACGCCACTGCCAGATTGAACAGCATAGTCACCCGATCTTGCGGGAAATCCTTTTCAGTATAAATCCGCAGAGCGTTTTCATAACATCGGACCGCATTTCTCAGGTTCTCTCCCCGGTCCCCCGTC
>DYRK01000845.1 GCA_020718785.1 Desulfatirhabdium butyrativorans
AAGCTGGGGCTTGGGAACGAGGGGAAGCTGGGGCTTGGGAACGAGGGGATAAGAGAATCCGTCTGGAAGAAGATAAAGGATAATATAGGGAAGCTGTCTTCGGGAGATATGAAACTGCTTCTGGACCGTGTGGAAGACAGACAGACCCGCGGAGAACTGATGTATTGTCTGGGGAATGCCTGGCTCAAAGAAAACAGACGCGAAGATGCCTTCCGTATTCTTTCCGAATTTATCGAGAAGTTTCCCGATCATGAGAATATATCTCAGGTAAAACAGAACTTATCGGAATTTCGGAAAATTTCCGAATATAGCCGCTACACGGTCGGATGTCTGCTTCCACTTACCGGATCATATAAAATTTACGGAAACAAAGCGCTCAGAGGAATTGAACTCGCTTTGTCCGAAGCTATGGATTCTGTTCAGAATCCGGGACAGCCGGCAGTCAATATCATTGTAAAAGATTCTGCTTCTGATCCGGATCAGGCTGTCCGGGCTATAGGCGAACTTGCCAATGAGAAAGTCGCTGCTGTTATCGGTCCGATTATCACAGCAGAAGTAGCGGGAAAGGAGGCACAGCAGAACGGTATCCCTATTGTCACATTGACTCAGAAGGAAAAGATTGCAGATATCGGCGACTATGTTTTCAGGAATTTTCTCACCCCGAAAATGCAGGTGGAAGCCATTGTATCTTATGCGGTCAAAACGCTGGGGATGCACAGTTTTGCAATTCTCTATCCGAATGAGAAATACGGTGAGACATTTATGCGGCTGTTCTGTGAGGAAGTGGCTTCTTTGGGCGGAAGTATTGCCGGTGCCGAATTCTATAATCCGAATGATACGGATTTCAGGGGTCCGCTCCGAAAAATCGCAAACAGCCCCGCGTTTGATGCGCTTTTTATTCCCGACGCGCCGAATAAGGCGGGACTGATTATTCCTCAACTGTCTCTTTACAACATCAGCGGGGTACAGTTATTCGGGACCAATCTCTGGCATTCGGACGAACTGGCAAGAATGGCGCATAAACTCGTTCATGGAGCCGTGTTTCCCGATGTTTTTTTTGCAGAAAGCAGTTCCCCGGAAGTTCAGCTTTTTGTCAGAAATTTTCAGAAAACATTCGGAGAAACTCCGGGATTTATCGAAGCTGTGGCCTATGATACCGCGGTTATGCTGTTTCAGATGGTACGCCGGCCCGATATCCGGGACAGAAGCGAATTGAAAAACGAACTCATGCGGGTGCGTGATTTCCGGGGAGTCACAGGGCTGACATCGTTTGACAGCAGCGGAGAGGCACATAAACGGCTCAATCTTCTCAGGATCAGAGGACGCGGCTTTGAAGAACTGAGCTATTAAGTTCAGGCAGTCTCACCTGCAAAGATAACGGTGACTTATGAAAATATTTATAACCGGCGGATCAGGTTTTGTAGGCAGACATCTCTCAAGTCTTTTGCTGAATAAAGGGCATCAGGTGACTGCCACAGGAACAAGGTCAACGCAGAAACATATCGTTGATGAAAAATTTCATTATATTTCGGCAGACACCACGCGGACAGGGGATTGGCAGAATTCTGTGAAAGATGCGGATGCGGTGATTAATCTCGCGGGCCGTTCCATTTTCAGCCTTTGGACTCGATCTTATAAAAAGCAGATTTACGACAGCCGAATCCTGACTACGCGCAATCTTGTCGAAGCTCTGCCGGACGTTCCCAAGCTGGGGCTTGGGAACGAGGGGAAAAATAAAAACATCATTTTTTGCAGCACTTCTGCCGCGGGATATTACGGAGACAGAAGCGATGATCTTCTGACAGAAAACGAACCTCCGGGAAATGACTTCCTTGCCCGTGTTTGCAGAGACTGGGAAAGCGAGGCATTCCGGGCTGAAGAAAAAGGCGTCCGAGTCATAACTATGCGTTTCGGCGTTGTACTTGGAAAAAACGGCGGAGCTGTCAGACAGATGATTACGCCTTTCCGCTTTTTTGTTGGCGGACCGCTGGGAAGCGGTCAGCAGTGGTTTCCCTTTATCCATATCTCTGACCTCTTATCCGCTATTCTCTTTGTCATAGAAAATGAAAGCATCAGAGGTCCCCTGAATTTCACCGCATCAGAACCGGTGAGACAAAAAGAATTTGCCAAAACGCTGGGAAAAGTGCTGAACCGGCCTGCGATCATGCCCGCACCGGCATTTATAGTTAGGCTGATTATGGGAGAACTCGGCGCGTCTCTTCTGGCGAGTCAGCGGG